>JAYTUF010000487.1:0-6314 GCA_043744755.1 Anatilimnocola sp. | reverse complement strand
ATCCGTATGTAAAGAAGGGTGACAAAACCAGCGGCCTCCTCCCCGGCGTGCATGGCGATTCGCCCGGCGAGGATGGGGCGGGTGATAAGCGCGTGCAGGCTTATAACTTTCGCATGTGCCTGACCGATCGCGAGGAAAACAAGGTGCCGTTCAGCAAGCCTGAGGGATATGATCCCGCTCGTTATGAACTCTTGCTACGGAATTTTGAGGCGGGCGAAACGCGTGCGCCGTGGGCGCCGGTCTTGATGCCCAATCGCAAGACCGATGTCAACAACAACCACGGCTTTGCCAGCGACAACATCAATCTGAATTATGCCTGGCCCGAAGGGGACTATGCCGCGCGTGACGCAATGTTCAAGGAACACTTGCTCTATCAACAGGGTCTGCTGTGGACGCTGGTCAGCAGCCCGCGCGTGCCCGAAAAGATTCGCAACGAAGTCAGCCGCTGGGGCCTGTGCAAGGATGAATTCACGGATAACAGCGGCTGGCCTCATCAGCTCTATGTGCGCGAAGGGCGGCGGATGATCAGCGACTATGTCATGTCGCAGCAGGATTGCCAGGGCCGCCGCGTGTGCGATGATCCCGTCGGTCTCGGCGCGTACAACATGGACTCACACAACGTGCAGCGCTATGTCGATCTGAATGGCCACGCCAAGAATGAAGGGGATATTCAAGTTGGCGTTTCGCCTTATCCCATCTCGTACAAGTCGATCGTGCCGTCCGAGAAGCAATGCCGCAACTTGCTCGTGCCGGTCAGCCTGAGCAGTTCGCACATCGCCTTCGGCAGCATTCGCATGGAGCCGGTCTTCATGGTGCTGGGCCAGTCCGCCGCGACGGCCGCTTGCCAGGCGATCGACGCGGGGAGTCCCGTGCAGAAGATTGACTACAAAAAACTGAACGAACGCCTGTTGGCCGACAAGCAAGTCCTGGCATGGACCGGTGCGAAGCGCGGTGCCGCGGGTGGCCTTGATCCGCAGAAGCTCGCCGGCGTAGTCGTTGATGATGACCAAGCTAAGGTCGTCGGCGGCTGGGGCGTGAGCAGCGCGAATCCAGGTTACGTCGGCACGCAATACTTGCACGACAATAACGACTTGAAGGGGGAGCTTTCGGTGACGTTCGTCATCGCGCTCCAGGAACCCGGCAAGTACGACGTGCGGCTTTCTTATCCGCCGAACATGAATCGCGCGACAAATGTGCCGGTCGCGATCAAGGCTGGCGATAAGACGCTGGAAGTGAAGGTCAATCAACGCCAGAAGCCGACGATCGACGGCAGCTTTGTCTCGCTGGGCCAGTATCACGCGGACAAAGAAATCACCGTCACCATCTCCACTACCGGCACCGACGGACACGTCATCGCCGATGCCGTGCAAGCCGTTCGCGTGCCATAGCCCGAAGATTAGCTGAATTCGCCAGAATTCAGACGCCTTGCCAATCATCTGAATTCTGGCGAATTCAGCTACACTTGAAACCAAATCAACTGCATGACTGTTCAACCCATCCTCATCGCCGGCCAATGGCGTCCCTCCAACTCCAGCGGCACGTTTCACTCAGAAAATCCCGCCACGCAAGAGCGCCTGCCAAACGACTACCCCATCAGCACCTGGTCCGACTGCGACGCCGCCCTCACTGCTGCTGCTCAGGCTGCCGATGAATTGCGGGCCTTGCCATCGGAGCGAATCGCTGAATTCCTCGAAGCGTTCGCCGCGCGCATCGAAGCCCGCAAGGATGAACTCGTCAAGATTGCCAATCAAGAGAGCGCGCTTCCGGCCTCACCGCGCTTGGCTGACAATGAACTCCCGAGGACAACTGGACAACTTCGCCAAGCGGCCGCCGCGGCCCGCGATGGCAGTTGGTCGATGCCGACGATCGACACGGCGAACAACATCCGCTCGGTCCTCGCACCGATTGGTCCCGTGCTAGTATTTGGCCCCAACAATTTTCCTTTCGCCTTCAACAGCGCCAGCGGCGGCGACTTTGCTGCAGCCATCGCCGCCGGGAATCCAGTCATCGCTAAAGCGAACACGTCACATCCGGGCACGTCGCAACTGCTGGCCGAAGAAGCGCTGGCTGCTTTGAAAGAAACGAAGCTGCCACTGGCGACGGTGCAGTTGATCTATCGCACCAGCCACGCGGACGGAGAGAAGCTCGTCGCCGATCAGCGCGTCGGTGCCATCGGCTACACCGGCAGCCGCCATGCGGGGCTCAAGCTCAAGGCGGCCGCCGATGCCGCTGGCAAGCCGTTTTATGCTGAGCTATCCAGCGTCAATCCGGTCGTCATCCTCCCCGGCGCCCTCGCGGAGAAATCGAGCGAGATCGCGGCCACGTTCACCACCAGTTGCTTGATGGGCACAGGGCAATTCTGCACGAATCCGGGTTTGATCGTGCTCCTGGCCGGTTCACCGACCGAAGCGTTCATTACCGAAGTGACCGGCAAGTTCCAAGCTGCACCGGTTGGGACATTGCTTTCCTCGGGCGTCGCGACTTCACTCACCAAAGCGGTCGCTGCCTTGCAAACCGCGGGTGCGAAACTGCTCTCCGGCGGCACGGCTGGCGGCGGCAAGGGACATAGTTTTGCTAACACGTTGCTGCGCGTTTCCGGCGCGCACTTTGTGAAGCATGCTGAGAAGTTGCAGACCGAAGCGTTTGGCAATGCCTCATTGCTGGTGGTCGTCGAGACCATCGACGAAGCCGCTGCGGTGCTGCAACAACTTGAAGGGAATCTCACCGGTTGCTTCTATTCTCATTCACGCGGCGAAGACGATGCGGCATATGCTACGCTCGCGCCCATCCTCCGTCAAAAGGTCGGCCGCCTGCTCGACGACAAAATGCCCACTGGCGTGGCCGTCAGTCCCGCGATGAATCACGGCGGACCCTTTCCCGCGACGGGCCATCCCGGCTTCACTGCCGTCGGCATCCCCGCCTCGCTGCGGCGCTTCGCGATGCTGCAGTGCTACGACGGCGTCCGCGAAAACCGCCTGCCTGCGTCACTACGAAACCAGAATCCCACCGGCCGGCTTTGGCGTCAGATCGGCAGCGAGTGGACGCAAGGAAACGTACCAAGCTAACCGATGGCCAGCGCGTTACCCTCACCAGGCCCAGACGTCCAAAGCACGCCGACCGATGCCATCATCATCCGCGGCGCGCGGACTCATAACCTGCAGAACATCGATCTCGATCTGCCCCGCGGTAAGTTGGTGGTCATCACCGGCCCCAGCGGTTCCGGCAAAAGCAGCCTGGCTTTCGATACGCTCTATGCCGAAGGGCAGCGGCAATATATCGAAAGCCTGAGTGTCTACTCACGGCAATTCTTGCAGCAGTTGCAGCGGCCCGATGTCGATCTGATCGAAGGTCTGCAGCCCACTATCTGCATCGATCAACGCCCCGGCAATCAAAACCCCCGCAGCACCGTCGCCACCACAACCGAAATTTACGATTACCTCCGCCTGCTGATGGCCCGCCTGGGCGATGTCTCCTGCCACCAATGCGGCGAACCGGTGCGGCAGCAATCGCTCGAACAAGTGCAGGAAACCCTGCTCACCTTGCCGGAAGGAACAAAGTTGCTGATCCTGTCGCCGCTTGTGCGTGGCCGCAAAGGTGAACACGCCGCAGCGCTCGCCACGGTGCGCAAGGCGGGTCTCGTCCGCGTGCGGATTGACGGTGAATTGCATGAACTCGATGCCGCGCCGCCGCTCGATGCGAAGCAAAATCACACCATTGAGGCGGTCGTTGACCGGATTGTGATTCGCGCCGGAGTCAGTTCGCGACTCGCCGAATCGCTGCAACTCGCCGCCCGACATGGCGACGGGGCGCTCGTCGCCTGCTATCTCCAGCCCGGCAACGAACAGTGGACCGACCGCCTGTTCAGCACCAAATATGCCTGCCCCAATTGCGATGTAAATCTCGCCGAGATTGAGCCGCGGACCTTCAGCTTCAACAGCCCGTATGGCGCTTGCCCGCAGTGCAAAGGGCTTGGCTCGCGCGAACAGTTTGATCCTGATCTAATCGTGCCCGACCGCAGCTTACCACTTGCGAACGTCGTCGCGCCTTGGAAGGGATTGAAGACCGCGGCGGTGAAGAAGCTTCAGGGCAAGGTGGAAGATTTTCTAACGAAGCACGCACTCTCGGCCTCAACTCCTTGGGAACAGATTCCCGGTAACCTCTATCAGCAACTCCTGTACGGCGAACAAGGCGAAGTCACCGATCAATTTCCCGGTGTCTTGATCCTGCTCGAGCAAGACCTGGCAACCGCCACCGACGAAGCTCGCCGCGAGGAACTCGAAACCTACCGCGGCAAGGTCACTTGCCAGGAATGCAGCGGCTCACGCTTGCGGCGGGAAGCGCTCGGCGTCAAGATCGCGGGCCAGACGATTCACCAGATCACGCAGCAATCGGTCGCCGGGGCGACGAAGTTCTTTGCGGAATTGCAATTCACGGGCCAGGACAACGAGATCGCCAAACCGATCCTGGGCGAGATTCGCAGCCGGCTGGGCTTCTTGCAGCGCGTAGGCTTGGGTTACTTAACACTGGCGCGGGGCAGCGACACGCTCAGCGGCGGTGAGTTTCAGCGGGTGAGACTCGCCACCGGCATCGGCGCGGGATTGGCCGGCATTTTGTATATTCTGGACGAACCTTCCATCGGCCTGCACCCGCGCGATAACGACCGGCTGATTGCTTCGCTGCGCGATCTGCAGACCAACGGCAGCACCGTGCTCGTCGTCGAACACGATGAAGCCATGATGCGCGCCGCCGATTGGCTGATCGACATGGGTCCAGCCGCGGGAAGCGGCGGCGGCCGAGTGGTCGCGGAAGGAACACCCGCGCAAGTGATCGCGAATCCACTCTCGCTCACGGGCGCTTATCTCGGCGGTCGTGAACAGATTCCGATTCCAACCGAACGACGAACCATCGATCCCCACCGAATAATCTCTCTTACTGGCTGCACGGCCAACAACTTGCAAGATGTCAGCGCTCAATTTCCCCTCGGCTTGTTCATCGCGGTGACAGGCGTGAGTGGCTCCGGCAAGAGTTCGCTGATTAACGAAACACTCGGGCCAGCACTGATTCGCAAACTGGGGGGAGTAGCGCCGAAGCCGGGACCGTTTACGTCGCTAACGGGCGTGGAGCAAATCGACAAGGTGATTGAGATCGATCAACGGGGCCTCGGTCGTTCGCCACGCAGTAACGCTGCCACCTACACCGGCCTGTGGGACGAAATCCGCAAGGTCTTTGCCGCGACGAAGGAAGCCCGGCAACTGGGCTTCAAGGCGAATCGGTTCAGCTTCAACGTGGCCGGCGGCCGCTGCGAAGCCTGCCAGGGACAAGGCTTGCAGCGGATTGAGATGAACTTTCTGCCGGATATTTTCGTCCCCTGCGGCATCTGCAATGGCCGGCGCTTCAACGCCCAGACGCTGGAGGTCGTCTATCGTGGCAAGAACATCGCCGAGACATTGGAAATGTCGATCGAAGAAGCGGCGAGTTTCTTCGAGAACTTTGCCGTGATCGAACGCTCGCTCGTCAGCCTCCGTGATGTCGGCCTGGGCTATCTCAAACTGGGCCAACCCAGCACCACGCTCTCCGGCGGCGAAGCGCAGCGCGTGAAGCTCGCAACCGAACTTGCCCGCGTCGATACAGGCAGCACCTTCTACCTGCTCGATGAACCAACCACCGGCCTGCACTTCGCCGACATTCGCCTGCTGCTCGATGTGCTGCAGAAACTTGTCAGCCAGGGGAACACGGTGCTGGTGATCGAGCACAATCTCGACGTCATCAAGTCCGCCGACTGGCTCATCGACCTGGGCCCCGATGGCGGCGACGGCGGCGGACGAATCATGTTCGCGGGGACGCCGGAAGAGCTGGCGCAACAAACAGATAATCTCACGGGCCAGTTCCTGTCTGGTTCCCTCTCCTCGGTACACCGGGGAAGTAGTAGGCCGGCAACAAGCGTACTCGCGCAGTTCCGGCCTGTTTAGCAAGTCCCTGCCGGAACTGCGGAGTACCTTGTTCCGGCCTACTTTTTTGGTTCGTCTTTCAAAGCTTCCGGCTGCTTCACTTCCGCAATCCATGCGCGGAACAGCTTCACCGCGGCGACATCGACTTCCGAAGTTGCGATCTGCGGCATTTGGCCGCTCTTCTCGCCTCGATGGGCAAGGCGGTGCAAGAGGACGCTGCGGTCCGGTTCGCCTGGCGCGACGAGCAGTGGGTTATAGATGCCGAACTTGTGATGCAGGGGCTTTTCGCCGATCAGTTTCATCTTGACGAGATCGGTGTTGAATTCGAGCTGCATCGCCGAATTGCCGCCGCCGGCTTCGATGTGG
>JAYTUF010000486.1:0-6318 GCA_043744755.1 Anatilimnocola sp. | reverse complement strand
GAACTGCAAATCGGTGCCGCTTGGCGCATCAACGGCTCGACAGGAGCCTCGCCCTCCCAATGGCCGCTAGCAGCCTAATTCTGTTTTCCAGACCTGCCTTGCTCTCGCGCCCGCGGCTCACTAGAATCCCGCCCGCTTGTCGTAAGGTCTTTCCAGAGCGGAGCTTATTCACGAACGAGCTGCGGCGAACCACTTCGCTATAGTTCATCGTGACCATTCTTCGCGCGAGAATGTTTTGTGCCTGGCAAGGAAGCCGAGCGCTGAAAACCGTGCATTCCCCATCCCGTTGCGTCAGCAGCAACGCGCCACTCGTGGCGCGCCGTGGGGAAATTGCTGCGCTCGCGCGTCGGCGACTGGCTGATGTATTCTTGAGTAAATGTTGCTATTTAGTTCAGTATCTTGTCTGCAACACGTCGAGACATCTTGCTGCGGTGTGCTTAGCCACCTTGATCCTGGCCAATACTGCGGAAGCCTGCGCTGCGGGCGGCATCGAACTCCCGCAGGAAGAGACGAATGTTCCCGTCAGCATTCGCGCTGGCTCGGCCACGCATTGGAAGCAAGGTTCATACGATGTGTACGTGCTGCGTGGTGACTTGGAAATCAAGCAAGGCGACACAATCGCGAGGGCGCCGGAAGGCGTCCTCTGGCTCGATCGCGCGGAGCCCTATACCGGCCGGGCAAGCAAAGTGATTGCCTATCTGGAAGGGCCACAGGGAAGCGTTCGCGTCGATTTCGGCCGCGGCGGCGATCCGCACTCACTAACTGGCCGGTCCGCGCAGTCAATCGTTGACCGGAGTTGGCTCGGCTGGTTTTACACGCAGGCGGGCATTGAACTGAGCCTGCCCATTCCGACTGAAGATCCCAATGTCAAACCGGCCATCTTCGAGCGGGGTCTCGAAGCCCGCGATCCCGCCCGCTTCGATGTCCAGCCCGCACAGCTACGGCAAGAAGAACTCGCAGCGCCTGTGGGTCAACCGGTCGCGCCCGCGGGCCGCCGCGTGCGGTTCTTTCCGCGCAACGGCGGCCGCTGGAACTTCAACTCGGCCGCCGATCCAGCGACCAACGAGCGCGTCACCACCGGTACCTCCGGCGTGCAGATTGTCATCGATGGCATCGATCAATTGGGCACTGTCTCGATTGAGACCGATCGTTTTGTCGTCTGGAGCGCCAACGCGGGCCTGCCGAATGCCCAGGGTCAAACGATGAAGGTTGAAGACGGTCCGCTGGAGCTTTATCTCGAAGGGAACATCGTCTTCCGGCAGGGCGACCGCGTGATCTATGCCGACCGCATCTATTACAACGTCCGGCAAGAGTCCGGCATCGTGCTCAAAGCCGAGATGCTCACGCCCGTGCCCAGTTATCAGGGATTGTTGCGGGTGAAGGCGGACGTGCTGCAGCAGGTGAACCGGCAACAGTTCCAAGCCTACAACGCAGCCCTCACTTCCAGCCGGATCGGCGTGCCCCGGTACTGGTTCCAATCGCAAAACGTCAGCGTCGTCGATATGCAGAGCCAGGCTATCGATCCGGTGACTGGGTTGCCGGCCGTGAATCCCGCCAACGGTGAGCCGCAGGTGGACCATCGCCTGCTGGCGACTTCGCGGAACAATTACATCTATCTCTTCGAGACGCCCGTCTTCTATTGGCCGGTGATCGCGACCGATCTGACCAGCCCGACGTACTACATCAATAACATCAGCGTCAAAAGCGACCGCGTGTTCGGTCAGCAGTTGCTGTTGGATTACGATCTGTATCAACTGCTGGGCATTCAAGATCCCCCGGCGGGGAGCAAGTGGACGCTCTCGACGGACTACCTCAGCGAACGCGGGTTTGCGCTCGGCACCAATTATAAATACGAGAGCCAGAATCTGTACGGAATCCCCGGCGAGTATCGCGGGTTCATCGATGCTTGGGGCCTCAAGGACGATGGCGTGGATAACCTCGGCCGCGACCGCCGCGCCGTCATTCCTGAAAAGGACTTGCGGGGCCGCGTGCTCGCCAATCATCGTCAATACCTGCCCAATGATTTTCAACTGACGGCCGAATTCGGTTTGATCAGCGACCGCAATTTCCTCGAGCAGTATTACGAACTGGAGTGGGACACGCTGAAGGACCAAAACACGGGCGTCGAACTGAAGCAGTATCGGGATAATACTTCCTGGAGCATTGCCGCCGACGTCCGCTTGAACGACTTCTTCACGCAGACGCAAGGCGCGCGGCTCGATCATTTTACGATGGGACAATCGCTGCTGTTCGACCGGCTCACGTGGTACGAGCACTCCAGCATCGGGTATGCCGACCTGCAAGTTGCGAGCACGCCCACCAATGCCGTCGATGCTGCCAAGTTTCAACGCTTGCCCTGGGAACCGGTTGACACTGGGGGACTAAAGGCCTTCACGCGGCAAGAGATTGACCTGCCGGTGGATTTAGGTCCGGTCAAGATCGTGCCGTATCTACTCGCGGAAGCGGCCTATTGGGGCAGTGACCTGAATCAGCAGGAACTCAGCCGCGTGTATGGCCAAGGGGGCATTCGCGCGAGCCTGCCGATGTGGACAGCCGACTCGAATGTCAAGAGTGAGTTGCTTAACCTCAACGGTCTCGCGCACAAAGTGACTTGGGAGGCGGAATATTTTTACGCGAAGTCGAGCGAAGATCTCGATCAGTTGCCCGGTTATGATCCGCTCGACGACGACACGACCGAAGCGTTCCGCCGGCGGATGCTCTTCAACACCTTCAACCTGACTTTCGGCGATCAGGTTCCCAAACAGTTCGACGCCCGCTATTTTGCCCTGCGGCGCGACTTGCAAGGCAGCGTCGCTTCGCCCGTGACGGAAATTGCCGATGACCTGACCGAAGTGAGGCTGGGCATGAAGCAGCGCTGGCAAACGAAACGTGGCCTGCCGGGGCAAGAGCGGATCATTGACTGGATGGTGCTGGATGTCGATGCGGTCCTGTTTCCACAGGCGAACCGCGATAACTTCGGCGAGGCGCTGGGCTTGATCGATTATGACTTTAAGTGGCACGTTGGCGATCGGTTGACTTTCCTCTCCGATGGCTTCTTCGATCTGTTCGATCAAGGCCTGAAGCAAGTCACCGTCGGCGCACTCCTCAGCCGGCCTGAATCAGGAAATGTCTATTTGGGAATGCGATCGACGGAGGGGCCGATCAGCAGCAACGTGCTGACCGGTTCGGCCAGCTATCGCATGAGCGAGAAATGGATCGCTACGGCTGGTGCCACGTTCGATCTCTCCAAGGCCGGCAATCTGGGCCAGAATGTCGCCTTCACGCGCGTGGGGGAATCGTTTCTCATTAAAGTCGGTTTCAGCTACGACGCCAGCCGGGATAACTTCGGCGTGAACTTCGGCGTCGAGCCGCGGTTCTTGCCGAGCAGCCGACTGGGCCGGGTGGGCGGCGTCCAGATTCCGCCCGCGGGGGCGCTGGGGTTGGAATAGGGTCGGATGCTCAAATGTTGAGTTCGTCCCCCCATTCTTCAACGCGCGCCCCCCGTGAAACCCGCGTGCGGCGCTTCACCGTGTTGAAAAACCCAGGGCATTTCTCAACAGGGGCCCCCGTTGGCGGGGTCGTGATGTACGTCGATAAACGCACCTCGTAGGATGGGCACTCTTGCCCGTCTGCCCTCATTTCTGATAACACTTTCGCGCGCGATTTCATCTTCCTGGGCCGAACACTCGCTCCGCCGCAACTCGTTCTCCGCCATGATCTTATCGAAACAATTGTTATCAAGTGATAACGATCTATGGATAACGTACTCAGCAATCTGATAATAACTAATTCAGGTGGGGTGATAACTGTCCGCCGGTTGGAGTCCCGGCTGCTGCCGAATCGCCTGCTCGTCTTATGGACGGCCGAGGTTCAATCGAATTCCCGACTGTCGCCCTGCCCGGCTGAGGGCATCAGGGGCGACGTTTACCCAGTGCTGGCGCACTGGGCTACCGTCTATCGCCGCTCCGCGGCTGAATATCTATCAACGCTCCGCGGCTGGACGCTCCCAAGTTCCTCAGCCCGTCAGGGCGACAGATAATAGCCCACGGCGTGAGCCGTGGGGAAACGAATGCCCGCCACGAATAAAGCCCGGAAGGGCGACACCATATAGCGATCAGGACGACCTGGCGCTTCCGCGGGCCACTTCAACTCAACCAGTTTGGGAAAGATCGACCGCCTATCATTAGACGATTCACCCTGGACACGTCTGGTCCCGCCGAGGCAAGTTTTCCAAGTTTTTTATAAACGGGACCAGACGGGCAAGAGTGCCCATCCTACTGCGCTGGGCGGTGCGGCGAGCCAGATGCCGCACCAGACAAGCCGTTCGATACTGATCGAGAAATTTGCTGCGGCCAGTTTTCGTGCGCAAGAGTTGCGATGTCAATTCGCGCGTGCGAGGATTTCCATAAGTTCAATATCAGAACAACGAGTTGCGCGCTTGATGACGGCTATTGAGCGACTTATATTATCTCGACTGTGGGCGAGATAATAACTAGTTCGGCGGCGGAGGACTTTGAAGGTGGAGGTCGCGAGCCATCAACTGTTGACCGTCTGGGCATGCGACTGCGCCGAGCGCGTGCTCGCCAGGTTCGAGTCTGTGCGCCCCGAAGACGACCGCCCACGGTGCGCGATAGAGGCCGGCCGCGCTTGGGTCCGGGGCGAATTGCGGATGACTGACGCTCGCAAGGCCGCGTTCGCCGCTCACGCCGCCGCGCGGGATTCCGATAGCCCCGAGGCAGTAGCCGCCGCGCGTGCCGCGGGACATGCCGCAGCCACCGCCCACGTTGCCAGCCATGCGCGGCACGCGGCCAACTACGCCGCTGTCGCTGCGGAGGATAGGCTGGCCGAGCGGGTGTGGCAGACTGAACGGCTGCCGGAGCGGCTCCGGTCCGCAGTGGTCGGATAGCGGGAGCAAAGGCACGCCGAACCTCTTAAGGATTGGAGTTCGCGGCGAGAGAGTTGACGATGGCGAGTGGACGTTGCCTGCCGAACTCCAATCCTTTGTTCACGAAGCCCAAAACTTACCGCTGGCTCGGAATGCCGCTTGGGAAATGGTTCCGTTTAGTCAGTCCGTAAGCGTGTCTGTGTGCTCGGGAGGAGGTGTTGATGTGGCCTGGGAAGGCCGGCTCCCTCCAGCAACGGCATAATCCGGGCGCTGAAATCAACTGGGGCAGGTACGGTCGGCTGTCGCTCTTGAGATATGTTCAAGTCGTCCGCTTGCGAATGCATGTTGTCCATCGCGACCGGTGGCAGGGAACAGCCACAGCCGGTTGTGGTGCATCAGGACCGAAACAGTTACGCAGCTCTAGTGGGCCTCAGGCGTGCCTTCGGCCCACTTCATGAATTGCGCAATATCTTTATTCGCTGCGTTTCTTGCTATCGGACTTCTCGTCCTTCTTCTCTTCCATCGTCGCGCGGATGTGCTTGAGATGGGTTTCCGTTGTGGCCAGGGCCTCGTCAATTTCGGTGGCTAGTTCGCTCGAAGCGTGACGGCGGAAGACTTTCAGTTCGACCGCGGACTTCATATGACCGGCGATTTGATGGCCTAGGAAGGCCTTGTCAAAATCGTTTCCTTCGTAGCGAGACAATTCCTTCTTGCAACTGGCCAAGCATTCTTCGCCCATCTCCTGATGGACGGCCAGCCAGTTCAGGCCACTGGTCATGGCCGCCCGCGCCGTGGCTGGGGTGTTGGGGGCCGCGGCGGGATTGGCTTCGGTCCGAGCACCTTCTCGGCGTTCCTCGCGCCGTTCTTCACGCTTGCCTTCGGGACGATCAACGCCCCCTTCGCGAACACCGGAACGGATTCCCGTGTTGTGGTTTGCAGCCTGCCCCGCCCATTTGGCGAACTTGTCCGCGGCGGCAGTGTGGTCCTTGATCAACGTCGTCGCAATTTCTTTGGCTTCGGACGATTGCAACTTCGGCAGCGCGAATTTGGCAATCTCCACTTCATTGCGATTGCAGCCCGCGATGATCGTCGCAATTTGCTGATCCGCGTTTTGATGACCTTGGACTTGAACACCAGGTTGCGTCGTCGCCGGCGCACTTGGCCGCGTCTCTTGAGCCGCAGCAATTCCACTTAGCAGAACAACACTCAGCACTGACCAACGAAATACGTTGCGCATGGCAACCTCCTGAAAAAGTGAAAACCGAAACTGTATACAACGATTACCGCACTGCGGTTGCGTGGGTAGTCACGCCTTGATGACGATGAATGATCTCGTGCAGGTCGAGTTCATGTTCGGGCGCTTGCACGGTTATCAGCGTGCGGCCGGATTTTAGCTCGCCCTCGTAGTAGGTCGCATCATCTTCGGGAATGCC
>JAYTUF010000485.1:0-6321 GCA_043744755.1 Anatilimnocola sp. | reverse complement strand
GGGGTTTACCCCCGACGAGTTTCCCGAGGCGGTGCCAAATTGTAGTTATAAACTGATTGACAACTACTCACGATATGCGTAAAATCTGTGCAGCAATTTTTGGCAATTTGAGTTCGCAAATAATGGCGGATGTTGCGCTACTGGGAACCGTCAGCAGGGCGACAGCGCTGGGGGTTATCCTGCGGGCTGTTATCCTGCGGAAGATGCTGCCATCGACTGTTGGGCCGCGGAGACGACACACCACCCAGTCGAGTTATTATCAGATATGTTCAACAAATAGTTATAAAGTGCTGATCTGTTATTTGTAACGTGTTGCCTGGCACGCGCTTATGAATGACAGCGCCTCAGTCGAAAATCGCGCGATAACTGTTATCAGGGATGATCGCGAGGGGCTATCATGGGGCGCCGTATCCCATTACACCTTGGCAATTGAGCTTCCGCATGATCGTTCCAACTTCGCACGTCGCACTCGTCTTTGCGTTTCTAATCGCCATTGTTGCCAGCGGGCAAGACAAGCCCGCGACCACCTACTTTGAGCAGGACGTGAAGGAATCCAATCCGCTCCGCACCCAGCAGGCCCAGGAATTGGACGATTACATCCTGACCCTGAAGAAGGACAACAGCCGGCTGAAGAGCTTGTTGCCCAGCGACTTTTCCTCGCCGGAAGCTTACGAAAAATCGGCTCAGCGTTATCGGCAGGCGTTTTGTAACAGCATTGGCTATCCACCGCCCGGTTTCGTGCCCCAGGGAGGCGCCTTCAACCAGATCGGCGAAGACAGCCTCGGAACCTACTATCGCGCCGTGATTCCGGTACTGCCCGGAGTTCACTGCGAGGGGATTTACATCGTCCCCAAGTCGCTAAAGGATAATGAAACGGCGCCGCTGATTATCTCCATGCACGGCGGCGGCGGCTCGCCCGAGGTGGCGCTCTTCAAAGGGGGCGCCAACTATCACGACATGGTTCGCGGCGGCGTGAAGCGCGGCTACATCGTATTCGCGCCGCAGCATTTGTTTTCGGCCGAGGGCTTTCCCAAGGATGTGCGTAATCGGACCGACGAACGGCTGCGCCTGGTAGGGACGAGTTTGACCGCGGTCGAGATCGCCAAGATTTCGCGCAGTCTCGATGTGCTGCTGAAACGGCCGGAAGTCGATGCGACGCGGGTGGCGATGGTGGGTCTGTCGTACGGCGGTTACTACGCGCTCGTGACACCGGCCGTTGATACGCGGATTCGGGTCGCCGTTTGCAGTTGTTACTACGGCGTGCAAGAGAGCCGCTATGAACGGGACGAACTTTCGATTCCCAGTGATTTCAAATTCCCAGGGCGGTTTACGCTCTTCCGTGATTCCGACATCGCCGCGTTGATTTGCCCGCGGGCATTACAGATTCAAGCCGGCAGCAAGGACGGCGTCGATCATCGCGATGGCGGCAAGCCCCTCGCTCCGCAATCGGCGGCTTACTACGCCAAGCTCAACCTGGCCGATCGCTTTCAACACTTGATCTTCGAAGGGGGACACGAGTTCCACGATGAGTCGGCGTGGGAGTTCGTGAAGAAGCATTTGTAATATTCATGCCCAGAGAATGAGACCCAGAATGAATATTCGCTACCTACTGATCGTCATCTGCGGGCTGTCCCTTTCAGCGGAGATCGTCCGCGCTCAGGCGGCACCTGAGCTGGGAACGATCTCCGAACGGCATGAGCTGATTCCCATGCGCGACGGCAAGCGACTGTCGGCCTATCTCTATCTTCCGCCCGGTGCCGGACCTTGGCCTGTCGTCTTCGAGCAACGCTATGCCGATTTGCGCGGCGTCGCGACGCGGAAGGCCGCGGCCAAGCTTGCCGAAGGGGGCTATGTGGTGGCTTTGGTGAATTACCGCGGCACGCATCAGTCGGAAGGGAAGTGGGTCGGCTATCGCGCGCTTGGTTGGGGAGAGTTGAAAGATGGCTATGACACCTGCGAGTGGCTCGCCGCACAGAAATGGTCCACTGGCAACATCGGCACGTTCGGCAGTTCGCAGGGAGGCTACGCCCAGAACTTTCTGGCCGTCACGCAGCCGCCGCATCTCAAGTGCCAGTACATGGTCGATACGGGATTGAGTCTGTTTCAGGAAGGGTATCGGATTGGCGGAGTCACGCGGCCGCAGCGATTCACGGCGCTCGAGAAAGTCTGCCGCAACCCGGCCGATAATCGCGAGTTGCTGGAAGAGTGGTTTCGCCATCCGCATTACGACGACTACTGGCGGGACGAAGATTGTTCGCTGCATTTCGGCAAAATGAATGTCCCCTGCTTCACGATCGGCAGTTGGTATGACTTCATGAATCAAGGATCCATTGCCAGCTTCCAAGGCAGGCAGCATAAGGGAGGCCCGGAGTCACGCGGCAAGCAGCAACTGGTCATCGGCCCTTGGCTGCATGGCCGGTTGAACAAAGGGAACCGCGTTGGTGAACTCGCCTATCCCGAGAATGCAATCTGGCCCGAGCACGAGCACATGCTTCGCTGGTTCGATTACTGGCTGAAGGGAAATGCCACCGGCGTGGAGCGCGAGCCCGCCGTGCGGTATTACGTGATGGGTGCTGTTGGCGAAGAAAATGCGCCTGGCAATGTTTGGCGAACGACGGATGACTGGCCACCCGCTGCGAACACGACACCGTTGTACTTTGCGAGCCGTGGAAGTCTTATCGCCGATGTGCCCAGCAGCAATGAAGGCTCGACCAGCTGGATCAGCGATCCGCTGCACCCGATGGAGATGCCCGGGGCGGCATTTCTCGGCGCGAAGGATGCTCGGCCGTTTGAACGGCAGAGCGAAGTCCGCACCTTCACCACGGCACCGCTGACCGAAAATGTGGAGTGGACCGGTCGCGTGCGGGCGGAACTCTACGTTTCTTCCACCGCCCGCGATACTGATTTCATTGTTCGCGTCAGCGACGTTTATCCGGATGATCGCTCCATCCTTATTATCGAATATCCCTTGCGGGCTCGCTACCGCGAAGGCTTCGACCGAGAAGCCCTGCTCAAGCCGGGCGAGATTCACAAACTGGCCTTCGATGTCGGTTGGCTGAGCCAGATCTTTGCCAAGGGACATCGCATCCGCGTCACCCTCGCCAGCACCGGCGCTCCGTTGTATGAACCCAATCCGCAAACGGGCGAACCGCTGACGATTGAGTTTCCTAAAGATGCGGTGAAGGCGGTCAATACCATTCATCACCACCGATTGCATGCCTCGCGCATTCTGGCTCCCGTAATGGAGAGCCGGCCGTGAGTTTACCCAAGTAGTTCGAGGCCGCACCTGTCCGTGGCCAGCAATACGAAACGGGCGTCGAGTGTATTGGCAACAGCCCCGTGTCCGGCATGAGTACATGCCTGACCTACCCGGCTCTGCCGGATTGTGGTGAATCAAAAATTGACATCTCCCCACAAGACTGCCAAACTGCGGCAAAGTTCTGCCGCACTTCGGCGTTCGAATACTCGTGGTGTGAACTTACCCTGTCAAACTGGCTGGAGGTTTATGATGTCCATGTTTAGGAATCGCTGCAACCTCGGTTGCAAATCCTTGCACAGTGCGTTGGGCGTCGCTTTTGTCTTGCTGGCTGCACTGCCGGCGCTGGCGCAAAAGAAACACCCTGCGGAAGAAAAGGGAATTGCCTCGCAGAAGAACGAAATCGAAACCAGTATCGCGTTCAGCAACCGGAGCCAGCAGACGATCAAAGTTTATTGGCTGAACCTGGAAGGGAAACGCGAGCTCAAGCAGGAGCTGAAAGCGGGCGAGCAGACGACGCAGAAAACCTTTCTGACGCACCCCTGGCTCCTGACGGACGAGCGGGACAACGCCCTTGGGCTCTATTTCCCCGACGCGGAACTGCGCTTCGTCACCTACCGTGGCGAACGCGAACGCGACCGCAGTTCCACGGCTCCGTCTGACAATTCCAAACCGGCAACCGTGCCAGCGTCCCCAGAACAGGCGGCTGTCCTGGAGGCTAGCCGAAGATTGACGTTCGGAGCCTATACGGCCAGCGAGTTCTCCCAACTCGCAACGAACAAGTCGATTCAGGAAGAGTTGAAAATGACCGCGGAGCAGGTCCAGCAAGCCGTCGCAACTCGGGAGGAATTGCTGGCCAAGTTCCCAACCCTGGCCAGGTTCGGCTCAGGCGGCCCAGCGAGCATCGACGTGAAGGTCTACGCCGAGCGTTCGCAGGCCATCGAGGCGGCACTGGGAAAGTTACTCAATGCCGACCAAGCGCCGCGGTTCCGCCAAATTATGTTGCAATCCAAAGCGCGGGGCCCGGTACCCCCTTCCGGGCGCGGAACCAACGTCGTCGTTTCGGCAGTCGTTTACCCTGGCGTGGCCGAGGCAGTGAAGCTCACGGATGAGCAGAAGAAAAAACTCATCGCCGGCACCACTCCGGCCGAGGTGCTAACGGCCGAGCAGAATTCCCTGATCGCCAAGATGCTTGGAGAGCCGTTCAAGGGCGACTTCAATGCAGGCGTCAATTCCCAATTCATGGAGACTGCTCGGGCCGCAACATTCGGGAATTATTCGTCCGAGTTCAATTACCTGGCTGAGAATAAGTCGATCCAGGAAGAGCTGAAGATGACGGCCGACCAGGTCAAGCAGGCGGTCGAGACGCGGGACAATTTGCCCAGGTTCTTTATGGGCGATGCGAAAACCTCCGCCGAGCGGTCGCAGGCTGTCGAGACTGCGCTCGGAAAGCTGCTCACCGCCGGCCAAGCGCCGCGGTTCCGCCAGCTCATGCTGCAACGCCGAGAGCAGGCCCCGAACAGTCCCTCGTTCTCCAGTGCCGCGACCATTGTTTCAGCCGTCGTTTACCCAGGCGTAGCCGCAGCGGTGAAACTTTCGGACGAGCAGAAGAAAAAACTCATCGCGGGCACCGCCCCAGCCGAGGTGCTGACGGCCGACCAGAAGGCCCTGATCGCCACGCTGCTCGGAGAGCCGTTCCAGGGCAACTTCGATCTAGCTCCCAGTTCCAGGCCCCCGGCAAACCCCCGATCCGCGCCGAATCGTGTCCGCACCGAGGTGACGGACGCGTCGATAAAAGAGATAGCGGGTCTCAAGCAACTGCAAACGTTGGACCTCTCCAACTCGGTGGTGACGGACGCGGGGCTGAAAGAATTGGCGGGACTCGACCAACTGCAGACGCTGCACCTCTGGCACACCAAAATAACGGACACAGGGCTGAAGGAGTTGGCGGGACTCCAGCAATTGCAGACTCTGAACCTTGTTGGCACTCAGGTGACAGACGCGGGAATGAAAGAGCTGGCGCGACTCGAGCATCTGCAGACACTGTACCTGGGCTCCACAAAGGTGACGGATGTCGGGCTGAAGGAGCTGGCACAACTGAAGAAACTGCAGACGCTGGGCCTTAACCACACCCAGGTGACGGACGCAGGGCTGAAGGAATTGGCGGGACTCAAACAACTGCAGATGCTGAACCTTTGGAAAACCCAAGTGACGGACGCGGGGCTGAAGGAGCTCGCGGGACTTACACAACTGCAGACGCTCTACCTTTTCGAAACCAAGGTGACAGACGCGGGATTGAAGGAGTTGGTCGGACTCAAGCTGCTGCAGACATTGGACATCAGAAGCACTCAGGTGACGGGGGCGGGAGTGAGCGAATTGCAAAAAGCCCTGCCAGCTTTGAAGATGAAGATTTCTCGTTCGAGATGAACAGAGATGAATGCACGCCGCGCCACTCGCCAAGGCATGTTCACCAGCGGCTGCTGGTTGCGTTATCGCACGATTCACCAAAACTCCGGATCGCGCGGCGAAACCAGAAGCCTGGTCGCTCGGCAGCCGATTGTTCCGCATCCTGCAAGCGCCGGCAGAGTTTTTCCGGAAAACTTCCCCGTCCGGACCGAACGTGTCCAGTGCTGTTCGTCTAATATTTGTTGGGAGTTGCTCATTGACAATTTAGGAGATTGTATGTTCTTGGGTAGCTGCCAACTACCCCGAGGAGTTGTTATCGCGCGGTGAGGTTGGCGGAGCGTCGTTATCGGGCGAAGGGAGTCAGAGGGCGTGCTTTCGAGTAGCGAACGACGACAGACCACCCGGTGGAGTTGTTATCAGATGTGGTCACTGAATCGTTATAACGTGTTGAATAGTTTGCTGTAACGTGTTGACTAGTAATGGCTTGGGACCGAAGAGATCGCGGGCGAAAAGGGCGTGAAAACTGTTATCGGGGTGGTGGCGAGGCTGGGGTTGGGGATCAGCCCTTTGTAGTTCAACGGCAACAACAGCGAAAAGGTTCGGTTATTCAACGGCGCTGTCGGCGATAGCAATGTGGCGATAGCTGCGAAAACCCGGCG
>JAYTUF010000484.1:0-6325 GCA_043744755.1 Anatilimnocola sp. | reverse complement strand
CTTCATTAGACGCCTAATGAAGCCTGACCCCCTATCCCAGCCCTCGCGTCTACACCCCCGCGTGCCGCGTGCTGCGGACGAGTGGCCGTGAATTTCAGCCCCGGAAGGGGCGACCGGATGCCTAGCCCACGGCGAACGCCGTGGGCGATGTGGTGCATGAATCGACCTAGCCCCGGTAGGGGCGCTAGATTCGAGGACGTCATTCCGCCACGCGAATTCTGACGCCCCTACCGGGGCTTTTATGTTTGTTTTGGTCGCCTTCCCACGGCTCGCGCCGTGGGCTGGGCTTCTAGCGCCGCTGCCGCGGCTGAAGACGGGAACATCGCGAGCCGCGTGCTGGCGGAAATAGTTACAAAAATCTTTCCAGCCGTGACCAGACGTGTCACACCTCGAGCGTCTAATACTTTGGCGGAACGTCTTTGACAATTTGGTTGAAGTGTTGCTCAGCAACTCGGCGATAACTCCCGGAAAGAGGCGTTATCAAAGTTGGCGAGTGATAACTGTTTTCGGAAAGCGCAAGGGAGGCATGGCTTCCCTTGGGGAATTCGTTCAGAATGTTCTCGGGACCGATTTCTGGTACTTAGGAAGTCGGTTATAATGGTTATCGTTGTTTTCAGTAGACAGCGACGATAACGCGAGTTACTTTTTTCTAAGTTGTGTATTATGAAGGGCTTGCGCCGGGTAAATTCGAGCTGCGAAATCGCGGGGAAAGTGTTATCAGGATGGTGATTGCCGTGGGAAGTTGGAGCGAGTGGTCGGGTCGGCGGGTGGATGACGCGAGGGGGTGACGGTTGCCCTTGGCGGTTGCTGCGAAAGAGTGGTGAAAGTGTTATCGCGAGTCGGCCCCTCACGCCAACCCTCTTCCGCCTGTACTCCGGGGAGAGGGTTGCCTAATCCTTAGCCTCGGGCCCCCTCGTCACTTCCTCCCCGTACCACAACACCACCTTGGCTGTGGGCTGGGCAATGACCGGTGCATACAGGTAGCGCTGCATCTCGTGCGAGCCGCCGACGATGTGCGAGACATTCAGAAACTCGACCCGGCGGGCGAGATCGGACGGCAAACCGCCGGCCAGACCAGCGTAGCCGAGCGCCGCGGGATTCGCACATTTATCGACGGCCGCATACCGAGCCAGCGCGCGATCGCAGCCGTTGATCGTGATCAGCCAACGGTCTGCCATGCCGAGCGCCTGGCCATGGGCGTGTCCCGGCAACGGCCAATCGTTGTGTTCCGCTGCGGCCCACAGAACCACGCGAATCGGTTGCCCTTTGCCCGGCTCGATCGCTCGTCCGCAGAAACGTCCGCCGCCGAGCAAGTGCAAGCCGCCGAGAACAATCCGCGAGCCATAGCTAAAGCCAATCAAACCGACAGGCACATCCGGATTCAGCTTGCCTAAGAACCGCCCCATCAGAAACGCTTCTTCATCGGCGCGGTCGGCCTTCGAGCGGATGTCTTTGAGCGGGCCTTTGATCTGATCGCTGGGCCAGGAATAAATGACAAACCGCACGGCTCGCAGATGATCGTACTTACCGATCAGTTGAAAGTAGACCGCCAGGCCATCGGCATTCGCCAGGCCGGCGTCAATGCGGTTGCCATGAATGTAAGCGGTCGTCACCACGTCGGCGGAATCGGTGGCATAGAACTCGGCGATGGGCTTGGGCTGCCACATTCCTTTTTCATATTGCCAGGCCTGCAACGCGTCGGCGGCCATATTCGAGGCGCAAGCCAAGTGCCGCGAGCTGATGACCCAGATCTGATCCTGCGCGCGAACGCGGAACGCAGCGCACGGCGCAGTGAACGCGGGACAAGGTTGCACGCAAGCCGGCTGCTCGGCGTGAACAGTAGAAGTTCCCGTCCAAGCAATCGCCAGCAGCGCGACGACTTGGGAGAAAAACCTGCGATGACTCAAGAAGCGCGACATGATGCTTAACCGGCCAGTGTGGCGGCAGTAAATGCAGTCAGCCTTGGTCAGACCTTTCTCACAACCGTTTCCGCAACACCACCGTTGCCAAAACGCCTCAGCCGCTGCTGTGAAATTGTAGCATTGAAAAACAGTCATTGGTCATTCGTCATTAGTCATTAGGAGCAAATGACCAATGACCAATGACCAATGACTAGTGACCAGTGCCCCCTACCACCGGAACAACCGTCACGCATCGTCAGCCACTTCTCAAGACTGTTGCAAAAACTCCACCGTTGCATTTGCACCTCACGCTCTGTGGGCTAGAGTTGCCTGGCTGCAACGAGGCAGGCTGCCGATCAGCTTCGCTTCGGGAATCGGCCGAACACAGGAAATGACTTTGCCGGTCGATCTTTGGACGGAGAATCTGCAATGAGAAAAATCTGGATGTTGACGTTGCTGGCTTTGGCAGCCCTCGGCATGAGCGGCTGCGGCTGCACGCGCCCCTTCGCAAGCTGGTTCAACCGCGGCGACAACTGCGGCCCGCCCCCTTGCAACACGGGCGGCGGCGGGCCTTACGCCACCGGCTCGCCCATCATCATGGGCGGCCCCGTCGAATCTGGCCCGGTCTACGGCCAGCAGTAAAGGCCCGCGGTAGGACGGAGCAAATGCTCGGTCGTACCCAATCGTTCATCATCTGGCTGGGCCACTCGCGAGAATGTGCCTCCAGCTGGACCGCTCCGCCGCGAGAAGTGACGCTGTCAATTCGACAGCAGTCTGCTCGCGGTGGCAGCGCCGAACAGCCGCCCAGAGGAGCCACGCAGAAGAGCCACGCACGAAGTAAGTGGTCTCCCAAACCCAGCGCGAGGATCAAATCCACTCACTTCGTGCGTGGCTCTTTGATTATCACAGCACGCGACTAGGAAACAGCGCCTTCAGCTTCTGATGAAAGACTTCCGCGAATTTGTTGAAGCCGACTTTGGCGGGATGCAGTTCGTTGTGCCACGAACTGGGGGCGGGCGTCAGTGTTCCTTGGCCGTTGATGAAGGTCACGCCATTGTGCGTGTTCGCAAGTGAAGTCAGCATCGCGGCGAATTGTTGGAGCATGACCTTGACCACTCCGGTCGCGGCGGCGAGCGTGGGGAACTGCCGGAGGTCAAACGTCGGTTTCATCCACGGACCCTGGAAGCAGACTCCCCGCCCATCGGGAATCGCGAAGTCGTAGGCGTGGAAGACAAGCTGCGTGCTGGGACTCAATGTGTCGCGCATGCCGATCAAATCTTCATACCCGGCGCGGACGATGGCCAAGGCGGCATCGAGCCGCACCTGATGCAGGAGTTGACTCGGCGGCACGGAGGCAACGTAATCGCGAATCCAGAGCGCCATCGGGTTGCCGACGATGTCGTTTCCGCCGCCCGAAAACAGCAGCACATCCCAAGGTCCGCCCGCGGGACAGCCATTACTGAACTGCTCGGTCAACAAAGCGCGTTCTTCGACACCCAGCATGAAGCGAACTTCGTCGCCGGCCTTCGCGAGATTCAGAATCGGAACACCCAGCCGGCTCTCAAGTCGGGGAATGATGCCGCCGCCGAAAAAGGGAACGGGATAATCGAACCAGGAATCTCCCTCGGCCATGATTTGCAACGGCTGCGGGGCGGCAGTCACGGCGGCGGCGGGCGCTGCCCCTTTGGGCCCTTTCGGCAACTTCGGCGCTAAGCCTTTCACGCCCCGTTGCTTCATGATGGTCAGGGTTTCTTCGTACTCACGAATCCGCCTCTCAATCTCGGCGCGGCGGGCTGCATCCAGCCTCTTCCGCTCGGCGCCGAGCGCTGCGGGCGAAGTAGTCGCGACCGCCGCCGCTTGGAGGGGAGCATGCTGAGGCGATTGCGCCAGGACCAGGGCTTTGGCTTGAGTCAAAGTCACCGGCCCGCCGACCGCCGCCGGCGCGAGCGGTAGCCGCCCATCCGACTTGCCTTTCGCTCGCTTCCTGGAGGCAGATTTCTTCTTGGTGGCCGGTCGTTTCTTAGTCGCAGCCGATTTCTTTTTAGCTACCTTCTTGCGGGCCTTGGCCATGGGTGTTAGCTCTTTTCATCGAAGGTTGGCAGGGGCGTCTTTCGTCCCGTCAACAGATGATCCTAACCCGCACTCCTCAGCCGCACCAACCGGGCAAGTGTTGAGCAACTAACCGATTAATCAACAGCAACCCCGCGCCGCATCCGGCCGCGGCGGTCGGTCGCGTTGATTAACCCAGCCGGTTTCTCAACACCCCTGCCCAGTGGAGGGGTGGGGCGATTAGCCTGCCAATCGTAAGCACCAACTGCCCCCTTTGTGAGGCGTGAGAACATGCCTGACCTGCTGGACTACTGGACTGGTGACAAAACTCTTCAGCAGCCCGCCGACCGAAGGCGTGGGAGTCGAAATATCGACCCGCCCTCACGGGCGACGATTTCGAAATTGGCCATGTTGTGATCCTTGAATTTGTAAACCCGCATGGAATTCCAAGTGTATTCGCTCGAACAACGGAAATGTTGTCAGAAATGACTTGCATTCGACTTACGGAGCGGTAGATTCGGAATGGCGCAAATCTGCAACTCCAGTCTTAGGGGTTCGTCGCATGACCAGCCGGGGGTTATCTTCACCCGTTATCGTGCCCAAATCGATCGATTGGGAACGGGACTATTCGTGCGTGACGGTCGAACAACTCGTGGGCATGTCTAACGAGGAACTTGCCGCGGTAGATCCTGTGGCGATGAACCTGATTGTCGCGAAGGGCCTGCCGGCGCTTGCTAACATCGACATTCGGCGTTACCAGAAAGCCGTCGATCGCTGGGTCCTGGATTTGAATCGCCGCTGCCTGCCCATGTGGGAACCGAGTTTTCATCGGGAGCCTCACGACTTCAAGGACGATATCCGTTATTTCCGGCTCGGAATGGTGTGTCAGTACCTGGAACTCGAAGCCGGAATTCAATACCGCCAAGATCAGCGCGATATAACCTCGATCTTGTACACCGATCCGACGCACGTCTTCCTAAATGGCGTCATCGACAGTGGGGAAGGAACGTGCGCCACTTTAGCCACGTTACAACTTGCGATGGGCTGGCGAATGGGTTGGCCAGTCTCGTTGGCATGCATTAACGCTCACTACATTTTGCGATTTGACGATGGCGAGACGACTCACAACATTGAAACGACCCAATCGGGCCACGGCGGATTCAAGTCCGACCCCGACGAATTTCTGATTCGGGAACATCGACTTTCCCCACTAGCCATCAATTCCGGCTCCGAACTGCGAGCCTTGCGCCCGCGTGAGCTTCTCGGAGCTTTCATCGGTCTGCGAGCCCGCCATCGACAAGATGTGGGCAAGTCCTTGCATCGCACCGATCTACTGCTGGAATCGGAAAGTGATTGGCTGCTCGCTCGGTACCTGTTTCCGACGAATCGGAGCATGTATCGGGATCAAATGGTCGCCGCTACGTTGCGTGGCGAAACGCTTTTCGAGCCAAACGAGGCCGGGCATCCGCAAACACATCCTGCGCTATTGAACGAACTTCGGAAAATGCAAAGCGCATTTGCTCGAAGCGACGGTGATCAGGCCATTTATGCCCCGCCGTTGGATGTTATCGATGATTTTTTTGCTTCAATGGAGGTGGCGCAATGAAAACTATTGCGAAATCTGTTTCTCGGCAGAGCTTCCGGCCCGCGGTTCCATTAGGGAGGCATATTGCCAGTGATGACGTCCATGGCAAGGTCACCAATTGGGTCTGGAATGCCCCGATTGGATTCAAGGCTGGCGATGCCAATGTAACCCGATATGTTTCCAATCAACCGACCATGGCGACCGATCCCAGCGGACTTGCGCCGCCAACGACGTCATACTACCAATTTCCCTCCCAGCCCGAGTCGGTTAATATTCTCGTCATTGACACGTCTGACCACCAAGCGCAGTTCAAATTAGAAGCAATCAAGATTGCTGCTAATCCCCCGCGGGGATGGAGGGTGGTCCAAATCCGTCAAGAGGACGACTGGAAAAATATCTTAGAAAGAATTAGGGCTGTAGCCGGCTCGAACGAAATTCGGGCAATGGAGTTTGCGGACCACGCGGATGCGACGTTACAACAGCAACTCGGACGCAAGGGCCAAGTATTTACCGCTGAAGCGGCAAAGGAGCTTGCCCCTCTGTTAGAAAAGGTCCGACTTGCAAAAGGCAAAGATTATAGCAACTTTACAATCGAATTGAATGGATGTACGCTTGGCAGCCAGGCCCACGACCAGTATAGAATTGATCTCGCAAATGCGCTTCAACGCCCTGTTATGGCCAAAATCACGCTCTGCTTAAGCGATGGTTCACCCAGTCCTCCGACAATTCGACCCTTCAAGCCTGAGGATTATTATACATATACATATCCCGATTCTTGGGTCGAAGCCGG
>JAYTUF010000483.1:0-6355 GCA_043744755.1 Anatilimnocola sp. | reverse complement strand
GAGAAAGTCACCCGGGCCGACCTGCTCACGGCGATCAAGGACATCACGTTGGCCGAGAACACGCTCAGCTACAAGTACGAGCGGGTGATGAAATGAACTGTCTCTGAAGTTTGTGTGCCGTCCTGACCTTCGGCCCTGATTCCGCAGGCCCTTTTTGCAGCCGAGGCCGCGGACGCCGAACCTCTTAAGGATTGGAGTTCGCGGCGAGAGAGTTGACGATGGCGAGTGGACGTTGCCCGCCGAACTCCAATCCTGTGTTCAAGAAGCCCGGAACTTACCGCTGGCGAAGAATGCCGATTGGGAAATAGTTCCGTTTAGCCACTTCGCGAGAATGGTAAAAGTGACGTCAAACACCCACTCTGCTACACTGACGAAACCACCCCCCTGTCGAGTTTATGCTCCATTTAATTCTCCCAAGCCGTTGAAGCCGCCCTTTTTGCTCGGAGAGTCGGACCATGAAGATCACACTGGCTGGAAGTTTGTTGCTCTTTCCGATCGCCTTGTTGAGCGGCAATTTCGCCGACGCGCAGGACAAGAAGGGCGAACCCAAGGTTGAAGTGGTGGGCGAGCTGCAGCCGTCGCCGATTCCGGAAAAGCTGGAGGCCGAGGCCAAAAAAGTGTTCGCCAAGAAGTCGGCGTACTTTATCTGGACCGAGGAGAAGGCGGTGGTGCCGAAGGACTTGAAACTCCGCTACGCCGTCAACCCCGACCAGAAGGCGGAGCCGGCGAGCACGGTGGTGAGGTTCACGCGCCCCGTAATGGGCCTGAACGTGCCCTATGCCTTCGTCTGCCAGGGAATCGTCAGTTACACGAATGGCCCGGGCGACTTCAAGGGCACCGTGGAAGTGACCATTCACCTCATCAACGAGACCGACCAACTCAAAGAAGACAAGGCCGCTCCGATCAGCAACATGGTCAAGGTGAAGGTGAAGTTCGAGTGATCTGCCCTACCGGACTTCAACCTAAGGCCGGAACGCGAAATTTTAGGCATTAGATTTCCCAGTTACCCCATTTTCCGCGACTTAATCCGCTAGTGGCCTGATTTCAATCGGCAGGGTGGCACGGTTGGCGAATTAAGGTCAACGCGCGGCACTTCCTCGCTCACGCGGCGGGCGACCGGCGCGCGTTAGATACCAGGCATAAATGGCAAGAATGAGGAGGCCGATGACGGCACCGCCGAACAGGCCTTGCGTGCCGCCCAGGACCAAGCCCATCGCGGCGGGATGGAATCCGGAATCGGTCAGGCGGGGAAAGACGGTGCGATAATAGCCGGGCGCCAGCACACCCAGAGCATAGCCCAACACCCCGCCCAGAATCAGGCCGCCGCCGCTGGTGAGCAGCACGTACATCGTCGCGCTCCACAGCGTGAGTGGAGCCGGCCCGGCATTCGTGGTCCCCGCGGCGGTCGTGCCTTGCGGGGATTCGTAGGGATTGGTGGTCATCGCCCGCATCTACTTCAGTTCTTTGATCTTGATATTGCGAAACGCGACCTTCGCGCCGTGGCCACAGAAGCAGATGTATCCCTTCTCGCGCTCCAAGCCGGGGTGCTTGGCACCGTCGATCGTCTTGGGCGTGCTGGCCTTTTCAATATCGGCATCGACGATGGTCTCACCGTTGAGCACCACCTTCACTTGCTTCCCCTTCACGGTCACTTCCTGCACATTCCACTCGCCCACCGGCTTTTGATGCCCCCGCTTGGCGGGCACCACGCCGTAGATCGAACCGTGATATTGATATTCCTTCAGATTCTTATACTTGTCCGAGCTATCATCGAGCACTTGCAATTCCATGCCCTGATAGGCAGGATCGACGTTCCCTTTCGGCGTGCGAATGCCGATGCCGTTGTTCGCACCGGGCGTGAGTTGGAACTCGAGCCGCAACACAAAGTCGCCATATTCCTTGTCGGTATACAGAAAGCCGCCTTTTTTCGGGTCGCAGACAATGGCCCCATCTTCGACCAGATAGCCGTCCACCGCGCCTTGCCAACCGGTGAGAGTTTTGCCATCGAACAGGCTGGTAAAGCCTTCATCTTCGGCAGCGGCCACCAAGAGCGTCGTCGCAATGACCGAAAGGGCAATCGTTAATCCGGTGAGCCAATTCCGAACCGGTCGCAAATGCATGTGATGAGTCCTTCTGGGAGAGGCGGGAAATGAGCGAGCAGCGTGCGAGTATTGTAACCGGCTCGCAAGCCAATGGCGTGTAGACGCTTGGCGAATTCAAAGAAACACTCAACCAGCGAAGAGCCGGTTGGGCCAACACTCTGCCGGAGGTCGGTTGCTTTCTTCACCTAGCGACGCTACGCGACTACCGCCGCTGCGCTTTGACCCAGGCAGAATCAAACCGCTTCCTGAGGGCCGTTTCGCTGCTCGTTGCGGCGCGCAAGTAGCCTCGCCCGTAAACTTGCCTGGCCGGGCTGTCGCGCTTCGATGATGCGGCGGATATTCTCGGCATCAAGCTCGCGGCGGCGAAGATATTCCTGTACTTCGTCACGATGATGGAGATACCAGCTCAGCACGGCGTAAACATCTGCGAGTTCCAGCGTGTCATAGCTCTGCATGATCCCTTCCGGCGTCGCCCCGTTTTCAAACGCCCGAACGATCCGCTCCAAGAGCACGCGCGTTCCGGCCATCCGCAGGCCGCCATTTGCATCGGCCACGAGCGGCACTTCCACGGCAGCGAGGGGCAAAATCATGAGAATGGTTCCGGCATGTCCGTCGGGAATCGAGTTCAGTCAATTCTAGGTCACATCAGTCAAGATTACTAATCGCTTGAGTTGTTGGTAGTGGGCCAATTTGAAAATCGGACAGTAGCCAGGGTCGCCTAGACCGTGGGAATTCTGCGAGAAAACGTCCACGCTCTGGCGAGCGTGGCCACAAAATAGCCCACTACCTCGCACTTTGTCACAGGAGGTTGTCTTTTTGGGGTACTGGATACCTGGGAGGGCGACGCTCCTGCGGAGCCGGAATCGCGAAATGACATGTTTTCCGCCCCGCGGCTCGGCAGGAGCCTCGCCCTCCCAATTCCGAGTTTTGCCCTCCCAATTCCGAGTTGTGCATTACCGGAACAATTGCGTGGCCCTGAGGAGAAAGCCGCGCTCCGCGAAAAGGCGTGGGTACAATGTTAACTCGTGGTTATCCATCCCTCCCCGGAGTTTCCCATGCCCTTCGATCGCTTCGCCGAGCAAGTCACTTCGCTGGAGGTGCTGCGCGCGATTGTCGGCAAGCCGGGCGAGCTTTCGATCAAGAAGGAGCTGCCGCAGCTCGACGAGCACATGCGGCGGTTCATTGCCCACAGTCCGTTCGTAATGATCAGCACCCATGCCGCCGATGGCCGCTGCGATGCTTCGCCCCGCGGCGATGCGCCCGGCTTTGTTCACGTGATCGACGACCATACGCTGCTGATCCCCGATCGTCGCGGCAACAAGCGGATCGACAGTATGCAGAATCTGCTCGAGACGGGTCGCATCGGCCTGCTGTT
This sequence comes from Anatilimnocola sp., assembly GCA_043744755.1. Classification (GTDB taxonomy): domain Bacteria; phylum Planctomycetota; class Planctomycetia; order Pirellulales; family Pirellulaceae; genus Anatilimnocola. The sequence goes on along the minus strand of JAYTUF010000483.1, from coordinate 2,878 downwards.
TCTCGTCCCCGGCATGGGCGAGACGCTGCGGATCAACGGCCGGGCGGCGATCATCCAGGACGAAGCCTGGCTCACGCCCCTCACTGCCCAAGGCGTCCGGCCGCAACTGGGCATCGTGGTTGAAGCGGAAGAGTGCTTCCTGCAATGCGCCAAGGCTCTGCTGCGCTCGAAGCTCTGGGAACACCAAGAGCGGCCCGACTTAGAGAGTTTGCCTTGCGCCGCGCAGATGTGGGTCGATCAAGCCCAGATGCCCGAGTATGACACCGCCCAAATGCAGGCGATGCTGGATGGGGCGTATCAGCGGCTGTATTAGATTGTCGTCTTTCGCTCCGCGAAAGACCGTCCTTTCGCGGAGCGAAAGGCGACACACGCACTTACGCCAGAATCTTGCCAATCTTGACTTGCGTATACTTTTGGCGATGGCCGGTGCGCTTGCGGTAGTTCTTGCGGCGGCGGAACTTCTGAATGTAGATTTTTTCGCCCTTTTCGAGGGCGATCAGCACTTCGGCCTGGACCGTAGCGCCGGAGACGAGTGGCTTGCCGATCTTAATGGCGCCGTTGCCCGAAACGGCCAGCACCTGGTCGAACGTGATCGAGGCTCCTTCGGCGATGCCGTCGCGGAGGTCAATCGAGAGAATCTGGCCTTCTTCGACCTTATACTGGCGGCCGCCATCGGCGATGATCGCGTACATGAATCGTCACTTGCCTGCAAAAACGGTGATTGACATCATTTCGAGGGAATCACAGAGTTTATCGCTTGGCGGGGGAGTCGTCGAGAGGCGTTGGGGGCGAATTTTGAGGCTGTTTGTCCGGCGACTTCACCTCGGGCAGTGGCGGTTTCGGCCGGTCTCGGCTTTCGCCGTCGCCGCGCGGGGGTCGCTCACCGTTGCCGGGGCCTCGGCCGGGTGCGCCACGCTCGGGATTGCCGCCGGGTCCACCCGGTCCGCCGGGACGAAAACCGCTGGGGCCACCGGGACCACGCCAGCCTTCGCGGCCGGGGCCTTGCTTCCAGTGGAACCGCCAAGTGAGCTCGCGCTTGACTTCCTCCGGTGACTTGCGTTCCAGGCGTTCGCGATGCTCGTCGGTCAAATCCTTAAAAACCTGTCGCAGATCTTCTTCACTGGCCGGCGGCAGAACCTTACTGATCATCGCCGAGAAGATCCATTGCCGGGCGAGTTGCTGTTTCTCTTCCGGCGTCTTGGCGGAATCGAGCACGGCGCGCGTCGGCGCCGAGAGCGTCGGCAGCAGTTGTTCAAAATCTTTTTGCATGGGCAGTGGAAAATCGCTCCGCGGGCCGCGCATGATGATCCCCCGCATCAAGCTGCGGCGGCGACTCACTTCTTCCTGATTCTTCAATTTCGTGCGGTACTCTTCCGGCAAGCGGTCGAGATATTGGTCCTCGTGCTGTTTCATGAAGTCATCGAGCCAATTGAAAATCGCATCGATATCGGGCTCCGGCAGTTGCTTGCCGCCCAGATCCCGCAGCCGAGCTCGTTCCTGCTCTTGCATCAATTCCTTGATCCGATCGACCCGTTTGTCGGCTGGCAGTTCGAGCAGATCGGCCCGCTGCTTGGTCGTGAGCGTCTTGAGCCATTCGTGATAGCGATCGAGCGTCGTATGCAATTGCTCGCCGTTGGCGGAAGCGGCAATCGAAGTGTTCAATTCCCTGAGCCGCTTTTGTTCGTCGAGCGGCAAGGCATCGAACCGCTCTTTCTTTTGCAGGAGCGACGTTTTCTCTTCCGGCGTCAGCTTGGCGATACTCTCACGCGAGGGAGGGTCAGCAACCGCCGAGGTTTCGACGAGTGCCCAGCCGCTGCCGATCAATAACAAAGACACGAATACAGTTTTAGATTGCATCGTCACCCTCTCCCGCAAACAGGCCTTCTTGACGCAATCGCTCCAGAAATTCGACGCTCTCCGCATGGCGATATTGATCGACCCGCTCGATCACCGGCAAGTCTTGCAGCAATTGCCGCTCAGGAGCTTGCAACTGAAACCGCACCAGGAAAAAGCCGGCGACGGCTGAAATGCCGATCGCCAGGCTGCCGCCGATCCACCAAGCCGCTTGTCGCACTTGGACGGTCGATTGCAGTTGCTCGGCGGCTTTTTCTTGCTGCACGGCGACCATCTCGACGGTCGAGCGCGTGAAGTCGGCGCTGGGCTCTGCCTTTTGCAGCAGATCGAGCAGGTCCCAGGCCTTTTCCAGTTGGGCCAGCCTTTGCCGAAACGGGAGGTCGTCGGCCAGCCGGCGCTCGATCCGCGCGCGATCCGAGTCGGCCAGTTCGCCATCGAGATAGGCGACCAGCTCCTCTTCCATCACGGCTGCATCGAGTTGAGTTCGTTCAATATTCATAGTCGTCATCGGCTACAAAACGATCCGCTAAGATAATGCAATCAGGCCACATCTTCCGCATCGGCCGCGGCTAGTTGGCCGGGCCGGACACCGTTTTCCACATAAGGAGCCAAAATCACCCGCAGGTTTTCACGAGCCCGCGACAAGAGCGACTTGGTGGCTTGCACCGTCATCTCCATCGAAGCCGCAATGTCCTGATAACTCATCCCTTCAAACTTACTGAGCAGCAAAGCCATCCGTTGCCGAGGGTTCAGCGATTCGAGTGCCACCCGCACCACCTCCGCGGCCTCGGCCTTATCGAGCGCCCGCGTGGGCATTTGCCCGCTGGCGGCGAGGGCCAGTTGATCGAGTTGCAGGGGGGACGAATCGCTGCCCAGGCGTTCCGGCACGCCCACTTCTTTGCGCCGCGACTTATTCCGCAGCGAGTTGCTGGCGACATTGTTGGCAATCGTGAACAGCCAGGTGCTGAACTTGGCCCCCGGTTCGTATCGTTCGCGGGCGCGAAAGACCCGCAAAAAAACTTCC
>JAYTUF010000482.1:0-6357 GCA_043744755.1 Anatilimnocola sp. | reverse complement strand
GCCGGTCCTAAGACGATCCTCAGAGCGTTCGAGAAGCCGTGCAATGCAATGCGGCTGATCCCAATTTGGATCGTGGGCTCCGAGCGCACGTAGGAAGTCAGTTGACTGCCAGATGTCGCCGTACTCATGTTGATCATTGGGATATGCCTTTCCCATCGAGTTCGACGGCCAGATGATGTCGCCATCCTCATCGCGTCCCCGGCACCAGGGACGCACATAGGCTTCTACTTTCTCCCCCCCAATTCCCCAGGTCTGGGCGAGTAACTTTGAATTCCCTCGCCAACTCGCAAGATACTCGGGGTCGTCATCCCAGTATTCCGGCATCGTACTAAAGTTATTCAGATTTTCGCTGGCCTGGTAAAGGGAGTAATCCCAGAGAGAGCCTTCCTGAATGCGGACATTGAGCCAGGGAATGCCTAACGATGTGCCAACCGCAATTGCGATGTCGTGACCATTCCAATGGATGTAAGCGGCATGAACGTCGCCATTTTGGCTCGTTAACAGATTTGATTTCATTGGTTCGGGATGCTCATCCCAGCTACAGCGACCTCCCATCGATCGGATGGCACTGCACATTGCATCCCGAAATTCATCGTGCGTCGGACCTTTGAAGACGAAGACCGAGTTTTTCTCACCCATCGAGTGAATTCCCGTGCAGATTCTTCAGCGGAAAGACGCGGGCAGCGCCGGCATGTGGCAATGCATAGACGGGCGTCACGCCCAGCGTGGCAAGATGTTCGAGGCCACTCTCGCGCAGCCACCAGCCTGTCGCGGGGACCATTTGCTTGCTGCCAGTTGCATCGGGCAGGATCAGGCAGGGCAGGCCCGAGACATCGGTGGATGTTTGATCCCCGTCATTGCTGCGGATCAGTTGATCGGCGGCGAGATAAGCACTGTTGCCCCAGACGAGCGCGGTCTGTGGATCGAGGCCGGTAAGTTCTTCGAGCTCCAGCGATTCCACTTCGCTCGTCTGCTTGCCATAAGGCTGTCGCAACAGGAAGCCGGGCCAGAGCGCCGTGGTCTGTTTTGCGTCGGGCAGGTGTTGCAAAGCGCTCCAGGCCACGGTGGTCGGTTGAAATTCGCCGGGCGTGAAGGGTTGATTCGAGCGCCGGCAGCCGACGGCTTCGTCGGTAAGTCCTACCAGCAAACGGGCACCGCTGTCGGCGGCGATTTGACTGAGCCTGCCGAGCAGTTCGACATCTTCAATCGCAGCGCCCATCCGTGGATCGAGGACGATTACTTTCCAACCCGTTTCACCAGGTCGCGACTTGGGACGCGCGACGAGCAGTTCATACAGCGTGGCTTCGGCCAGGTTCTCGCGATCGAGGTCTGCCCGCAGTTCCTGTTCGCTGATATCGATGACGGCGATCTTCACCGCCACATCGGAATCGACACGCCGCGTGAGCCAGTCGAGGCTCCGCCAGCGGGCTTCAAGTTCGCGGAAGCGATTATTTTGCAGAAGTTGCTTCACGGCAAACGCCGCGGCCTGGTCGGCGGCTTCCAGCCAGGGCTCCTGCCGCGGATCGTCGGCGGGAATCGAGTACGGCGCCATCATGGATTGGGCGTAACGTTCGACTTCACTGAGCGCCCGTCGCGGCGGCGGAGCGTTTGTTTCATTCAGTTCCAGCATCTGATCGAGGAGACTACCGCCGTCAACTGGTTCTGGGGTGTCACCAGAAGTTGGTTCCGCAGAGGTTGTGGGAGCTGCCTCGCGAAACGCCAGCGGGGACAATGAACCCTTTGCTTCTTCCATCGCCTCCCCAAATGTCTCACGGTTCGAGAGTCGTTTACGCAACTCGCGCAGCGCCCGCAATGTCGCCACGCGATGGAGCAGCGAATCCGGATGAAAATCATCGAGGGAATCGATGGCGACGGAACCAAGCTTGCCATTGGGCTGCACCGGCACATCGTCCAGCCGGATGTTCAGATGCTGCAGCACTTGCTCGAAATTGTCGCGGTCAATCAGCAGCGGCCGAATCGCTCCCGAGCCGCGGGCCTTGGCATTCCGTTGGCTGCCGCGGCCACTGAAGTCGCCCAGCACGACAATCTTGAGAGGCGGTCGCTCATCGACTTCCTCCGCTCGTTCGGCAGATTCCATGCCCACTTGCGCGCCATCGAGTGACCATGACTTGCCCATGCTGCTGCTCCTGCTCTCACATCCGGTTGCGGCTCGGCGCCCTGTTGCGGCTCGGCACTGGCCGTCAGTCGCGGTGATGCTTCATTGCCAAAATGACTCGTCCGCGCGACTTCCTTGCCAGTGGCACACCAACTTGCCAGGTGACATCAAAACACTACACATCCAACCCCAAATACTCCGCGGGCAATTCTTCCAGCACTTCCTCCGTGCTGGTGATGCCCTGCGCGACCTTCAGCATCGCGGCCCGGCGGAATTCGATCATGCCGTTGGCGATGGCGGCGTTCTGCAGTTCTTCGGCGGGGACCGCATTGAGCAGCAATTGCCGCAGTTTGCGGTTCATGGCCATGATCTCGAATACCCCGATCCGGCCGCGGTAGCCTTGGCGGCGGCACTGTTCGCAGCCACTAGGCCCGTAGATGAATTTGCCTAAGCCCGGTTCGAGCAGCGATTCAATCTCGGCGAAAGTCTCGGGCGATTCGCTGATGTCATAGGCTGTGCGGCAATGGGTGCACAGCTTGCGCAGCAGCCGCTGGGCGATGACGCCCAGCAAGCAGCTCGAGAGAAAATAGGGATTCGTGCCGAGCGCGCGCATGCTTTGAATCGCGCCGGCAGCGACGGGAGCGTGCAACGTCGCCAGCACCAGGTGGCCGCTATTGGCCGCACGGACGGCCGTGTGCGCGGTCTCTTCGTCGCGGACTTCGCCAATCATGATCACATCGGGCGCTTGTCGCAGAATGTTCCGCAGCAGTTCCGCGAAATCGACCCCGAGACGCATGTTGACTTGCGATTGTCGGATACCGGGCAAGGCATATTCGACGGGATCTTCCAGCGTGTTGATCTTCCGCGAGCCGCTATTCAAATGCTGCAAGCAAGCGTACAGCGTCGTCGTCTTGCCCGTGCCTGTCGGTCCTGTGACGAGAATCAAACCGCTGGGACTGGCGAGCAGCGACGTCAACTTCGATTGATCGGTGTTCGACAGCCCCAGACTTTCAAGCGAGCGGAGACCCACCTTGCGATCGAGAATTCGTGCGGTCAAATCTTCGCCGAAGAGCGTGGGAATGACGTTGATCCGCAGATCGAGCCGCCCTTCGTCGCGGTCAATGATCCACCGCCCTTCCAGCGGCCGGCGGCGCTCGGCGATGTCCAGCCCCGCCGTCGCCTTGATGTAACTGATCAGGTGCCGGCCTTGATCCTTCGAGACCACGGCCAGCGTTTCCATCTGACCCATGCGACGGACGGCGACCGTGAGCGAACCCTCTTCGCTCAAAAAGAACAGGTCGCTGGCCTGCGTTGAAGCGGCCTCCTGCACGACGCGCAAGACGGCCTCTTGCGGCGTCAAATCAGCGAGCGGCAAGGGTTGAAAGTCGATGGGTTCCTCGCTCATACCTTGGCCTCCCGTACCAGCGTTTCCGCATCCTTGAGCGACGGGGCCAGGTTCAGCACTTTGTCCATTTTGAGCAGTTTCAAGGTGTTCGCGATCAGCGGCGAGTAAGAATGAATCACCAGCCAGCCTCCCTTTTCCTTGAAGCGCTTGTTGGCCGCGATCAGCCAACCGATGCCGCTGGAATCGATCATCGGCGATCGGCTCAGGTCCAGCAGCACTTGCTTGGAATAGGCCTCGGGGCCCAACAGATCGGCCAGCGGATCGCCGCCGGGCAGTAAGTCTCGCTGCGTGATTTGACCATCGACTTGCAAGCGGACGAGGTGCCCCTCGTCCCCCGCGATTTGCAGTTTCATAGTTGCCTCGGAGAGCAGATAAGCTGGTGGCAAGTGCGAGCTAAATGCCGCAGGCTTAATCTAGCGTTGCGATTGCGGCGAGGCAACTATCGCGAAATGCTGAATCCGCACTATAAGACCGGCACTTTCCTCTGCTAATATGAAGTTGTGGAGCAGCTTCAATTCAGGATGAACGCCGCGGGCCAGGATCAATCATGCACGCTACAGCCTTCAGCACGTTGCGATTGATGTTCGGACTGTGTGTCGCCCTCGCCGGCCTGACAAGCGTCGGCGAGGATCGTCCGCCGCCGACTTTCACGTTTCCAAACTTCACGCCGCCGAACATCCCCTCGTTCACGTTCGGGGGCGAACAATTCTGGAGCGACGAATGCGTCCGCAACGGCTGGCGGGTGCAGCTCAACGTGATGAGCGGCCACCATCGGCTGCTGGATAGCAAAGACGTCCGCCGCGCCTGGGGCACGCACGAACAGTGCCATGCCAGGCTGCTCGAAACAGCCAAGAGCGAAGCCTGGCCCTTGCCCAAGCCGCGGGCCGTCATCACGCTGCATGGCTTGATTCGTAGCCGGGAAGCGATGGAAGGGATCGGCGCTTATTTGAAAAAGGAAGCCGACTATGAGTGGGTTAACGTCACGTACGCGAGCACGCGTCGGTCGATCGATCAACATGCGGAATCACTGGCGAAAATCATTGACGGTCTAGAGGGCGTGGAAGAGATCGACTTCGTCTGCCACAGCCTGGGGAACATCATCGTTCGTCGCTATCTGGGAGAAGCGGCTGCTGCTGAGCCAAAATGGAAACCCGATTCGCGGATCAAGCGCTTCGTGATGCTGGCCCCGCCGAACAACGGCGCGGATCTGGCCAAACGCTTCAAGGGAAATAAGATTGTGGACCTGGTGCTAGGACCCAGTGGCAAGCAGTTGGGCGGCGAGTGGGAGACGATCTCGACCAAATTGGTTGTGCCGCAGTGTGAGTTCGGGATCATCGCCGGCGGCAACGGCACCGATCAAGGAGAGAATTCTTTGATCCCTGGCGACGACGACCTGATCGTCTCCGTCGCCGAAACTCGCTTGCCCGGCGCTCGCGACTTCCGCACCGTTAAGCTGCTGCATGGCCATCTGCCGAACAACCCGCAGGTTCAGCAGTATGCCCTCAAGTTCCTAAAAGACGGGTATTTTGAATCAGCCGATACGCGACAACCGATAATTGCGCCAGAGATGCCGAAATGAGGACGATGACAAGATTGCTTTGCCGATTGGAACCGAACTTGCATGGAGAGGTTTTTTCACTGGCGGGGCGGTAGAATCAAAAGCAACCCCTGGCCCTGACTGGAGTTTTGAACCGGTGAGTGATCGAGAAGCAGTGCGATTAGAGCGCAAGCAGCGGCGGCAGGCCGCGCGCGCTGCACTGCCAGCCGTAACTCCACCGCCATTGCCTAGTCTGGTTCCAGCGACAGAACCGCCACCGATTTCGCTTGGTCCAGCATTGGCTCCTCCTCTCGAGGCAGACAATCTGGATAGCTCCTGGCTGCGGCGTCAAACCAGTTTCGCCATCAGCCTGGTCGTGCATTTGTTGCTGCTGATTGGCCTGGCGGTATGGAGTGTCAATGAACTGAACGATCGTCAGCAAGTGGTGCTGACGGCCTCCCCCGCGCTGCCTGAGCCGGAGACGGCCTTCGAGATTTTAACACCCGCGGAATTGGCGCCTGATCTCGACGCGATCTTTGCCAATGTGGGGGGCGATCAAACCGATCTGCCCGACGCTCTGGACATGATCGACGTGCTGGATGCGAATCCAGCCGTTGACGCCCCCGGCACCTTCGACCTGACTCGCGAAATTCTCGCCGGCAGCGAACTCATGCGACCCATCGGCAATCAAGGTGGCGGACGTCAGGGGGGCGGGACCGGCGGCTCGGGTCCGGGCCTGGAAGTGGGCGAGATGCTGGACTTTGTTCATCGCTTGGAACGGGCCGGCGCGAAGACCGGCGACGTGCAGATTTCATTGATTTGGGACAACTTCAACGACCTCGATCTGCACGTCTTCACGCCGCGCGGCGAGGTCATTTTTTTCGGACATCGGAAGTCGCGCTGTCGCGGCGAGCTCGATGTGGATATGAACGCCGGACAAGGCACCACGCGGGAACCGGTCGAGAACATCTTTTGGGGCAAGGGCAAAGCGCCGCTGGGAAAATTCAAGGTGGCCGTGCATCACTTTCGCAATCACGGCGACCCCGATCCGACGCCCTACGAACTGCGCATGATTGTGGACGGACAAACGAAAATCATTAAGGGCGAGATCAGCGTTGGCAACCCGCGGCTCGTTGTCTACGAGTTCGAGCGCAAAGCCGGCAGACCTGGTCCCGCAAGTGTGGCCGCTCCTTCGCCCAATGATTCTCCGCTGCTGGATTCTCGGCGCTGAATCGCGCCCAGAATTTCGGCTCGAAATCTTCTTGGAAAATGATTGACTGCTAGCGGGTGAGGCCAGTA
>JAYTUF010000481.1:0-6372 GCA_043744755.1 Anatilimnocola sp. | reverse complement strand
ATCGGGTCTTCTTCTGCCCCGCCGCCAGTTGCCCGGTTGCCTATTTCGACGCCATGGAATCAACCATCGAGGCGGCCACTTTGTCTCGACCCGTCTTTCCCAAAGATCAAACCGCGCCCCTATGTGGCTGCTTCGGCTTGTCGCTGGAAGACATCGAAGACGACATCGCCGAAGGAACTCCCCGGCGGATTCGCGAGTTGCTCGCCCAATCGAAATCACCCGCGGCGCGATGCGCCAGCGCTTCACCCACCGGCCGCTGCTGCCTGCCGGAAGTGCAGCGCGTCTATTTTAAGCTGCGCGGGGGTTCTTAGTCATTCAGCCGCAGCAGCCATGAACCGGCAATAATTGGCGGCCTGTTCCACGAACGATTCTGTGCGTTCAGTCCTGCATCGTTGGAGGAGGCCCGGTATGAACATTGTGATCGGTTCGCCGCCGGTGCGTCGTCGCAGTCCGGCCCGCTGGTGGATTGGCGGCATCTTCGCGGTGATGACGAGCATTGTCCTCATCCTTCTGGGCGTCACCTTTCTGCCCGGCTGGTGGGCCTACGTCAACTACGAACCGCAGGAAGGAGATGTGATCTTTCAATCGCTGCCCTTTTCGCGCCTGGTGAACGCTATTGAGGGAGCAACCCGCTCGCCCTATTCGCATTGCGGCATCGTGGCCAAAGAAAATGATCGCTGGATCGTGTATGAAGCGTTCAAGCCCGTCGGACCAACGCCGCTGCGGGAATTCATCTCCCGCGGCAGAAATCAGGCCTTCGCGGTGTATCGCTGGCGCGCGGAACATCAGCCTTTGATCCCCGGCATATTGACGAACGTCCGCGGCTATCGTGGCCGCCCATACGATGCGCGGTATCGTCTCGATGACAACGCTACGTCCATTTACTGCTCGGAACTCATTTATCTCGCTTATCGCGATGCCAGTGGCGGAAAAGATTTGGGCCGGCTTGTCACCTTGGGCGAGCTTCACTGGCAGCCTTACAACGATCTGATTGAGCAATTGGAACAGGCGCCGCCACCACTGGATCGCGAAATTATCACTCCCCGTGACCTGGCCCGAGCTCCGGAATTGGAGCGGGTCTATTCGTTTGGGTATTGAATTGCCGGGATGGGGATTCCTTTAGGGCCTCAAAACTGCTTGACTAGTGAAAATCAAAACTCGACTTTTGATGGAATCCCACAATGACCAAACTGACCGCTAATGAAGTTTCTCGCCGGCAGTTCCTGACTCTCTCGTCGGCGGCTGTGGCCTTCACTGCTTCCAATCGACTGTTGGCAGCCCAATCGCCGAAAATCGCGGCGGCAGCAACTCGTCCTCTGCGGGTCGCGGCCATCAACTCGATCTTCCGCTTGCGCTCGCACGCTTATCACATCGTCGGCCGTCTGGTGCATGGCTATCCGGTGGATGGATTCCATCACCAGCCGAATGTGGAAGTCGTGCGGATGTTCAACGATCAACAGCCGGCCGATGACCTGAGCGAGGGGTTTTGCCGCGATCACGGGATCAAGCTTTGTAAAACGGTGGAAGAGACGCTGCTGGTGGACGACAAACTCGATCTGGATGGCGTGCTGCTGATCATCGAGCATGGCGATTATCCGCTTAACGAGCGCAGGCAGGTGCTCTATCCGCGACACAAGTATTTTCAGGAGATCGTCAAAGCCTTTCGCAGCAGCGGGCGAAGCGTGCCGGTGTTTGTCGATAAGCATCTCAGCTACGATCACCAGCAGGCGGCGGAGATGGTGGCGACCGCGAAGAAAATGAACTTCGGTTTGATGGCCGGTTCGTCGCTCCCCGTGACATGGCGGATGCCGGAGATCGAACCGCCGCTCGAGACGAAATTCACGGAAGGTGTTTGTGTGTTCGGCTTCGATCGCGGCGTGCCGGAAATTTACTTCTTTCACGCGCTGGAAACATTGCAGTGCATGTTGGAACGCCGCGCGGGTGGCGAAACGGGCGTCCGTAGCGTTACCTGGCTGCAAGGCGATGACGTTTGGAAAGCGGGCGACGCGGGCCGCTGGTCGTGGAAATTATTGGACGCTGCCATGCGGCGTTGTTCCAGCTTCAATGTCGGGCCGCTCAAGGAAAACGTCCGTTCGCCGCAAGCGATCCTGGTCGAATACAACGACGGCACCCGCGGCGCCGCATTCAACCTGATCGAGCAGGTTTCCGAGTTTGCGTTCGCGGGGCAAGTGAAAGGAACCGCGGAGCCGATTTCGTCCTGCTTCTATTTACCCGCTCCGCCTGGCGCGGCATTCTTCAATCCGCTAACGTGGCATATTGAACAGTTCCTGAAGACAGGCACACCGCCGTATCCCGTCGAACGAACACTACTAACTTCCACCATGCTCGACTTCGCTTGTCGCGCGGCGCACGACAAAAAGAAAAATGTCTCCAGTGAAGCGCTGCAGATTCGTTATCAAGCTCCCAAGTCCAGCGGCTTCTTTCGCGGGCCAATTGTGAATCCGTCGTGACAATGTCTGCAGGTGAGGGCGAGATCATCGATGCCTGGCCGCTGTGCCCACAGTGCAAGTCGCCGCGCATTGCCGACTGCTTGCTCTGCGGCGCTGCCAAGGACTATTTTCCGCCCGCCTATCAGCAGCCAGAAGAGGAACACTCTTTACGCTTTTGCCCGGGCTGCGATGACGTGGCGGAGCTGCGGTTCTATCGCCGGTGCCATGAATGCGGCCACGATTTTGGCGAGGGGCACGAGCCGCAGTTGCTCCCGCGATCCGAAAACGAAGCCCGCGCCTGGGCGGTGCTCGTGATCATGCTCGGCGGGTCGCTGCTGCTGCTAGGCTATTTCTATTGGCTCTTCCGCCGCTGAAGCCGGGGCTTGGTCAGCGCCGAGACTTCCGGGGGGAGCAGAATCGCCGTCAATTGTCTCAGCAGTTTCTTCCGTCCCGCAGCCGCTTGCCACCAGCGACAGAATTTGACAAAGCCAGCTTGCCCTTGTTGATGATGGCTCTCGGCAGCCTCCACCAGTTTTGTTCGCGGTTTCGGCTTCAGATCTTGGGCCAGTTTGCGATACTGTGCCGCCAGGGCTTCGTCGTCACAGATCTCGCCCAGTTGTTGCTGCAATTGTTCGAGCGATGAATACAACTGCTTGCCGGCAAGTTTCGGCAATGAAGGCAGACCGATCTCTAGCGCATAACGAACCTTCTTCCCTTCAATGCGGAGTGGATGAATCCGGCGTTGACTGGGCCTGGCGACGCGCAGTTGTTTGATAAAGGCCGAGCACCACTGCGCGAATTGCTGTTGAAACCAGGGCCCAAACTGCACCGGCGGCAGCGCCTGGCCATTCTCGTCCGCCGGATGCAGCTTCTTCTGCAAGGCTTGACTGCACTCCCGCACGTCGCCCGCGCGAACTTTTTTGCGATAGGCCCGCCGCAACTTTTCCGCCGATTCCTGCCGCAACTCTTGGAGCGCCTGCAGCGGTTCCGCCAGGATAGCGCGGGCTGGCTTATCGAGCGTGGCCAGCAGCACATCGCAATCGCGGGCTTGCCCGGCTCGTTTGCGAGCTTTGTTCAAGATGCGCAGCAAATCCGCGGCAGGCTCCGCGGGGAGCAGCGCCCCAAATAACTCAATTGCCGCGATTGCCCGTCTCGACCAGACCCGCAGTTGATGAATGTCGCTCACGCGCGGCGTCGCGCGCTTGGCAACCCGCTGCCAAAAGTACAAGGCCGCCTGCACTCGTTGCTTGACCACCTGCCGCGCCAGCTTCTCGACGGGCGCGGTCGCGCGAGCAGCAGCGGGAGTGCGGTCCAGCATGGGCATGAAAAGTTGAGCCAGCGAAAGAAGAAATGAATCGCGACTGGCAAAGCCGCGCTTCTTATTCTAGTTCCTGCGGTTGCCAAAGTTGCTTCAATTCTACCTGCGTATCACGGTGAATTTCTCGCCAGACTTCAACTGGAAATTCCAGCCAGGCAAGGGTGCCCGTGCTTAACGGATGGTAGGCGCCGGTTAGCGCTTCGAGCAATGCTTCCAGCCCTGGATTATGGCCCACAAATAGCACGCGCGCGGCGGAATCGGGAATGCCGGCGATGACGCCCAGCAAGCGCTCCGCGGTCGCTTCATAAATCTCGCTCGTGAGCCGTGTTTCGCCGCGAAACTCAGCCGCTTCAGCAACCAATTCCGCAGTCCGCCGGGTTCTCTTCGCGGATGAACAAACGATCAAGTCCGGCAGCAGATTTTCGTCGCGGAGCAACTGACCCGTCCGGGCCGCATCGCGCTTGCCGCGTTTGTTCAGCGGGCGATCGTGATCATTGAGTTCGGAACCTTTCCAACTCGATTTGGCGTGGCGGAGCAGCAGGAGAGTCTTCATGGTGTGAATCTAATGAAAAAGAGGAACGCCGGCCCGGTGGCTCTTACTCGGTCGTCTTTCGCTCCGCGAAAGGACGTTTTTTCGCGGAGGGAAAGACGACTATCAGCCGCCGGCCGTGGCCGAGCGATGCGGCTCGAAGGCCGTGCGCTGCGATTGTTCGGCTTCCTTCACGCGTTGCCGAGCATCATCGTACAGTATTTCCTGGCTCCGGCGGCGTTTGCCCTTTCCCTTCTTGGGGCGGGTATACGAGCCGTCAGCCTTGAGCTGGCGGGCCTTCACGTTGTCGTCGAAATACGTATCGAGTATCTCGATTAGCCTCTGTTTGCACTGAGCATCTTCGATAGGCGCGAGCAACTCAATTCGTCCATCCAAGTTACGCGGCATCCAATCAGCGCTGGAGATGAACAGCAGGTCATCGCCACCGTGATGAAACCGCAAAATGCGGGCATGCTCCAGGTAGCGATCGACAATGCTGATGACCGAGATATTTTCGCTCAAGCCCTCCACTCCCGGCCGCAAACAGCAGACGCCGCGGACATTCAGCCGAACTTTCACGCCCGCCTGCGAAGCGGCATACAGGGCCGAAATCAGTTCGGGATCGACGAGCGAATTGATCTTGGCATCGATCAGCGCCTTCTGCCCTTCTTTTTTTCGCCGTGTTTCCCCTTCAATCAATTCCAGCAGCCGGTTTCGCAAGCCGGTCGGCGCCGCTTCGATTTTGCGATACCGCTGTGGCTGCGAGTAACCGGTGATGGCGTTGAAAAAGCAAACCGCGTCGGCCCCCAGTTCTTCGTTGTTGGTGAGCAGGCTGACGTCGCTGTAAACGCGGGCGGTCATCTCGTTGTAGTTGCCGGTGCCGAAATGCACGTAACGCTGCACGCCGTGTGGTTCGCGGCGGACGATGATGCATAACTTGGCGTGCGTCTTCAGTCCCTTCACGCCATAGATGACCTGCACGCCCGCTTCCTCCAGGTTACGAGCCCATTCAATGTTGCGGGCTTCATCGAACCGGGCTTTGAGTTCGACAATCGCAGTCACGTACTTGCCGCGCCGCGCCGCCTCCGCGAGGGCAGTCACAATCGGACTGTTCCGGCTGGTGCGATACAGAATTTGCTTGATGGCCAGCACATCGGGGTCGGCCGCCGCTTCTTGCACCAGGCGCACGACCGGCTCGAAGGTTTGATAGGGGTGATACAGCAGCACATCGCGGCGGGCGATGATCTCGAAAAGTTTATCACCGGCGGGAATATCGACCGAAGGCTGCGGCGGCCAGGCTTCGTTGCGGAGCGCATCGAAACCGGGCAGATCGGCGAGGGGCATGAAGCTCGACAGTTCGAGCGGTCCTTCGACGCGGAAGACTTCATCATCGGCCACTTCCAGCGCTTGCTGCAAAAACGCCAGCATCTCTGGACGAACATCGGCGGCCACTTCCAGGCGCACGCACTGGCCATGTTTGCGAGCAGTGAGAATGCCTTGCATGCCGAGCATCACATCGGGCGCGAGATCGTCGCGCAAGGTAAAGTCCGCATTCCGCGTGATGCGAAACGCGGCTTGCGATTCCACAATTTCGCCTGGAAAGAAGCGATCCATGAACTTGCCGACAATATCCTCCAGCAGTGCATAGGCGTAGCCACGTTCGGGTCCACCGATGGTGAGAAACCGACTCAGCGCCCGGCCGAGCGGGATGAGTGCGAAGCGTGGTTGCTGCGGCGCGAGCGGATCGGGCTTGAGTTGTACGCACAAGTGCAGATGCACATTCAGAATCAGCGGGAACTCAATGCCCGGTGAGACGGCCATTGGCGTGAGGACCGAAAATATCTCGCTCTCGAAAACCTGCTCCATGGCCTTCAAGCGGCGCTCGGTCAGTTCGCTACCGCGGAGCCGTCGGATGCCGGCCTCCTGCAGCTTGGCTTCGACTTCTTTGAAGATCGCTTGCTGATCTTGCGCGAGTTGATGCGTCCGCACGCTCAGGGCCTGCATCTGTTCCTGCGGCGTGAGACCGGAGGGATCGGGCTTAATGATGCCTTGCTCGATCAGCAGCTTGAGTCCGC
>JAYTUF010000480.1:0-6387 GCA_043744755.1 Anatilimnocola sp. | reverse complement strand
GGTCGCTCACTGCCAAGCCGATTTCGGTCACAGCCATCCCGCTGGGGAGATGCTTGATCTCGATATCGCGCGTAATGTTGCCCAGCAAGATCACTCGATTAAAACTAGCCATGGCGGGAAACTCCTGCGCGGCGAGGAAGCAGACTCAAATGCACAAACGTCAACTACAATGTACGAGCCTGGCGACCATCGCGGCAAGTGAAGGGACTAATTCAATTCGCCCACTTCTTCCATGTCGGGCATTTCGATCACGCGCGCCGGAGCACCCACCGTCGGCTCCGGTGCCCGCGGACGCAAGCCACCCTTGGCATGTTCGACCAGCGCTTCGACCAGGCGAGGATCAACGTGCAGCGTCAGCGCCCGCACCACGGTTTCGTTGATTCGCAGTTCGCGGTTGAACTCGACCAGCCGCTTGCCGTCCACGCGGAAGTAGGTCAGCCAGTAGGTTCCCTTCTTGTGGCCATCGATGGCGTACGACAATTTCTGGTCGTTCCACAACCGGCTGACGAGAACTTCGCCGTCCAGCTTGGCAATCAGATTCGGGATCTGAGCGCCGACCTTGGCGGGGTCTTGCGCGTATTTGTTGGAATCAAAAATGACCAGACATTCGTAAACGCTTTGTTTCAGTGCCAAGTGAATCTCCTCGCGCGGACCTAAATGAATTGTTTTGAATTGTGGTGAATGTTACTGCCGCGTTACGCGGCGTTGTATTGGTTCATGCAAAAGTCCAGGCCACGTTCGACCCAGGCTTCGGCGCTTTCGGCGGCCTTTTGAATACTCTTTTCAGCCGCGTCTTGTTCGTCCGGCGGAAACCGGCTGAGCACGTATCCGGGCACATCGCGTCCCGGAGCCGGTGCCCCGATGCCAATTCGCAAGCGAGGGATTTCATCGCTCCCCAGCCGGCGAATCACATCTTCCAAACCCTTCTGACCCCCCGACGATCCTTTGCCGCGAAACCGCAACTTGCCCAAGGGCAAAGCCAAGTCGTCGCAGATCACCAGAATGTCGGAATGTTCAATCTTATAAAAATCAGTGGCGGCCAGCACACTGGCGCCGCTGCCGTTCATGTAGGTGAGAGGCAACAGCAACAACACGCGCTGATCGACAATTTTCGCTTCGTAAAACTCGCCTTGAAACTTCGCTTTCGCCGGGCCGCTCGTGCGCGTGGCAATCAGCCTGGCCATGGTGGCGAAGCCGACATTATGCCGCGTTCCCGTGTATTGCTTGCCCGGATTTCCCAGGCCGACGATCAGTTTCATGCTCGCCGACTCGGTACTACTCTGACTTGCCTCTTCGACCGTCAATTTCTCCAGACCCAACCAGCGCGCCAACCACATTATTCGGCAGCTTCCTCGTCGGTCTTTTCTTTGCGAATCAGCTCTGGCTCGACGGTTCCCTCGAGGCCGCCTTCCGCTTCTTCATCCTTCGCCGGAGCCACGCAAGACACGACCACCAGGTGCGGGTCCGACGTCAGCTTCGCGCCTTCTGGCAGAACGATGTCGCTGGCGTGAATGCTTTTGCCCAAGTGCAAGTCGTTAATGTTCGCAAACAGTTTTTCGGGAATGGCAAACGCGGGGCATTCGATGTGCAATTCATGCAGCACGAATTGCAACAGGCCCCCCTCCGTCAAACCCGGGGCTGTTCCCTTGAGTTCCACAGCCACCGTCGTCTCGACCAGTTCCTTTTCAGAAACACGAATCAGATCGACGTGAATAATATTTTTGGAATAGGTATCCCACTGCACTTCCCGCAGCAGTGCCGTTTCGGTCAAATCGCCGCTGAGCCGGACCAACTTGCCGCCGTGCTTAATGACGGCCTTCAGTTGCGCTGCCGGAACTGACAGGGAGGCGTTCGCTTCGCCGTGGCCATACAGATTGATCGGCACCAGCCCCGTGCGACGCAGGCGCCGCGTGTTGGCGGTGCCCACCAATTCTCGCTTCGTTACGACCAACGTATCAGACATGACCAAGCGTCTTTCTTTAGGGCCGCCTGAAAGCCATTCAGCTTCGGCCAAACCGGCGAACCATCCGCAAGAAAATAGATCTTTCCGCAGGACGGGGAACTTTGGGTGAGAAACGCCCCATTGTGGCAAAATTCGCCGCGCAAGCAAGGGCACCCGCGGAGATTTTGAGGGATGCCGGGAGCCCAACGGCGAGTTATGGCCTCGGTCGTCGCGCCGGTCCGCTATCCCGGTCCGATTTGCCGATGCCGCCCTTTACCGTGCCCGGCTCAGGATCGGCGGCGGTCTTGCCGAGCACAATCTCGAAATTCGCGGCCAATTCGCCGATCTTCGAGTCTTTGATGGGCGTGAAAGGGACTGAAAGCGACTTGAGCGCCGCGGCATCAGGCAGGCGTTGCACCAGAAAATCCTTGGCATTGCCGGGATGACCATCGACGAGCATCTGCGTCGTGAACACGCGCCGGCCGTTGCGGCTCACGCCGACATGAATGTGCGGCGTGCGGCCCGGATAGGGCACCGGCTTGATGGTGCGGAAGTAATATTGCCCCTTGGCGTCCGTCAAAAACCGGCCGTAGCCTTGAAAGTTGCGGTCCCGCTTGTCGGCATTATCAGTGCCAGCGTGCAGGTATGCTCCGGCATGATCGACTTGCCAGATTTCGACAAACGCGTTGCGAATCGGGTTGCCTGCCGCATCCAAAATCCGGCCGGTCAAATGCGTGATCTCACCCACGGCCGGCGTGATCGCGTCGTTAATCAGCAGCAGGTCGTTATCGGTATCGAGCGGCAACTTGTCAGGATAGAAAGGCCCTTCCATCATTCCCGCAGTGACAGTCAGTTCCTCCGCGAACAGTCCAGGCGTGCTGAACATCGCGGCGACGAACGCGGATTGTGCCAGAAACCGACGGCGGGCAGATAAGCGACGGCGTAACATGAAAAGTCCCTCGTGAGTGAATGGTGGATGGTGTTCATTGTAAGGAGGGAATCGAGCCACCGTGCACCACGAATTTGTAACAACATATTCAGGTCGAAAAACTCGCTTCCCTTCGATCAGCACGTCGGCGGTCTTGTTCTTTGAGGAGCATCTTCCGCAGCCGGATTTGGGTGGGGGTGATCTCGACCAGCTCGTCGTCCTCAATGTATTCGAGCGCGGCTTCCAGTTCCATCTTGCGGGGCGGCTTGAGCAGGATGTTGTCGTCGGTGCCGGAGGCCCGCATGTTCGTGAGCTTCTTTTCCTTGGTCGGATTGACGGCCAGGTCGTTCTCGCGGACGTTCTCGCCCACGATCATCCCTTCATAAACTTCGTCGTTATGCGTGACGAACATATCGGCCCGGTCTTGCAGCGTGTTGAGACCAAAGGCATTGGCCTTGCCGGTGACCATGCTGACATACACGCCGTTGGACCGATGCGGCACGTCGCCGATCAGCGGCTTGTAGCCCGCGAAGCGATGATGCACGATGGCCGTCCCCTGCGTGGCATTCAGCAAACGAGTCCGCAGCCCGATTAGGCCACGGGCGGGGATCATGAATTTGCAGTGCGTGAAATCGCCCCGAATGTGCATTTCTTCGGTCTCGCCGCGGCGGGAACCGACCAGTTCCATCACCGGCCCCAGTTTCACCGACGGCACTTCCACGACGAGCGATTCAAACGGCTCTTCCGTCACGCCGTCCACTTCGCGCGTGATGACCTGCGGCTTGCCGACGGAAAGTTCATACCCTTCGCGGCGCATGTTTTCGATCAGCACCGACAGATGCAGCACGCCGCGGCCCGAAACCGCAAAGGAATCGCTCCCTTCCACCTGTCGCACTCGCAGCGCAACGTTGCGTTCCAACTCCTTCGTGAGCCGTTCACGCAATTGGCGGTTGGTAACGTATTTCCCTTCCCGCCCCGCAAAGGGCGAGCTGTTGATGGTGAAGACCATTTCCAGCGTCGGCTCATCAACCGTTAATCGCGGCATCGGGCGGACATGCTCGCGGTGGCAGAGCGTATCGCCGATTTCGACGTTCTCGATGCCGACAATCGCACAGATATCGCCCGCCTTCACTTCTTCGGTCTCGACGCGGCCGAGATTATTAAAGGTGAACAGCTTCAGTACTTTGGCTTCGGTCACCACCCCGCCGCGTTGGACGACCGCGATGGTCTGCCCGCGATTGACGCTCCCCGCTTGCACCCGGCCGATGGCGATGCGGCCGACGAATTCCGACCAGTCGAGCGTCGTCACCAGCATTTGCAGCGGAGCATCGAGTTCGACCTCCGGCCCGGGAATCTGCTCCAGCACCATATCCAGCAGCGGTTTCATCGAATCGTTGCGGATTTCCGGGTCATGCGTCGCATATCCTTCGCGGCCGCTGGCGAACAGATACTTGAAATCTTCCAGATGTTCTTCAGCGCCCAAATCCATCAGCAGGGCAAACGCTTCGTCGAGCGTTTCATGCGGGCGGGCGTCGGGCCGGTCGATCTTGTTGATGATGACAATCGGCTTGAGGCCTGCTTCAAGGGCCTTCGAGAGCACAAACCGCGTTTGCGGCATCGGCCCTTCGGCCGCATCCATCAGCACGACGGCCCCGTCGGCCATGCGTACGACCCGCTCCACCTCACCGCCGAAATCGGCGTGGCCCGGCGTATCGATGATATTGATCTTCACGCCCTTGTAGGGGAGCGCAATGTTCTTGGCCAGGATGGTGATGCCCCGCTCCCGCTCCTGATCGTTGGAATCAAGGATGCAGTCCCCCTGCAGCTGGTTCTCGCGGAACTGGCCACTTTGCCGAAGGAGGCAATCGACCAACGACGTTTTGCCGTGGTCAACGTGGGCGATAATCACAATGTTTCGAATGTCGTTGCGGCGCATAGCTTCGGGCGATCCTGGCTCAGTTGTTAGCGGTATCCTCTATTTTTAGGGTTCAGAGGCGAAATGGCCAAGGGGAAAGAGGTGTTTCGCCCCTAGCGCAGTTCCTTGATCCGAATATTCCGATACGAGGCTTCCGCCGGTTTGCCGCCGTGGATCTGCAGGGCGATTTTGCCCGTGCGGGCGATGTTCTGCTCTGTTTCCGTGTAATCGACGGTGGAAACCTCGTTAACCCAGAGTTGAATCTTCGCCCCTTCACAGCGAATGACCACATTGTTCCAACCGTCGGCCTTCACCTTCTTCTGCAGCACGGCATCATCGCCCGTTGCCAGAAACTTCTTCCGCCGCGATTCGTCATAGAGCGCGCCCCAAATTGATTTCCCCGCGGCCAGGCCCATATCACACTGATAGCCGATCACTTCGTGATGATTGGGAATCCGCTCGCTGCGGAACTGAATTCCCGCGTTTTCGCCGGCCCCGACGAGCTTCGCCTCTAACCGCAGTTCAAAATCGCCGTAATCCTTTTTGGTGCAGAGAAACTCGTTCTGCTTGACGTTCTCCTTCAGCGAACCAGCAGTGATCGCACCTTCACCGACCCGAAAAACGTCTTCTTTCCCTTCCCAGCCGGTTAACGTCTTGCCATCGAACAGGGACGTGAAACCAGCTTCCAACTCGTCAGCAGCCCAGAGGCAATTTGGCGAGGCTGCTGTCAGCATCAAACTCATAACCAGCAAAATCGAACATTGGCAGCACATGGATCAGGCTCCGGAGAGAAGGCGAACTTTGAAAACTGCTTTTCGTCGCAAGATTGTATCCCAGCACGGTTTTTTCACCATCGCGGCCCCATTACAGCTTCGCTAGATTACCCATTCAACTGGAAATGCCGCCCGCTAGCGATTAGGATGAAACAACCTCGCGAATGCCGGAATTCCTGGGTGTAACGACCGTTGTCCATGAAATAAACGCTAGCTGGCCGGACCTTTATGGAAAATCTTTACCAGCCCGAAATATCCCTCTCGCAAGCCACCTCCGCGGCTTGGCGACACAAGGGTAAGGCGCTCGTCACGTTCGTTTTAGTTTGTGGACTGGCTGCATTGTATCTGTCAACTGCGCAGCGAATGTTCGAATCAGAAGCCAAGCTCTATGTCCGTATAGGCCGCGAAAGCGTCTCGCTCGATCCCTCGGCCACGACCGGCCAGGTCGTCACGTTGCAAGATTCCCGCGAAGGGGAAGTCAACGCCATCGAGCAGTTGCTCATTAGCCGCGAGTTGGCCGAACAAGTCGTGGATAAAGTCGGAACGGAAACGATCTTCGGTCGCAAGCCGAACGCCGCAACTGGTTGGTCCCCCAAGCAAGCCATCAAGGATGTACTCCAGACGCTAGAACCTTACAATCTCAATCCACTGAGGGTTTATGACGTTCGCGATAAGGCGATCACCACGCTGAGGAAGAACCTCCGCGTCACTGCGGTTCGCAAGACGAGTATCGTCACCGTCACTTACGTCGCCGCCGATCCAGAGCTCGCCCGCCATATTGTCGAAGCTCTCGTAGCCCAAGCCCAGGCCGAGCATCTGCGGATCAACC
>JAYTUF010000479.1:0-6391 GCA_043744755.1 Anatilimnocola sp. | reverse complement strand
GTTGGTGGGACGGGTTCCGAAGACCGTTCGCAAGCACGTGGGCCGTTTGGAACAATCGTGGCAGGCGCTGGCCGCAGCCGGGCACTTATCGCGTGCAGGATAAACGCCGCGACCGCGCCTACTATGGTCGCGACGGCCGGCAACTTGCGGCCAGCGATCCCGCGAATCCTTACGGCGGCTGGTGGCTGGACCTGGGTAAAGAAACCTCGCTGCACGGCAGCGCGGCGACGGCCGGCGCCGGTCCCGCGCTGGGCAGTCTCAGCTTCAGTCCGCTCGATGCCCAGGACTTGTACGGCATTCTGAGCGTGCAATCGGAAGTGATTATTAAGCCGTAAACTCGCAACTTTTTTCCATCGCAAACGGTGACAAACTTCTGCCATTTTTCACCGTCCACACGTGGGAAACCCGAGAGTTAGGCATCCTCGCGGTGAAAAACTACCCGAGTATTTCACCGCGTTGTTCTTTTGACTCGCGCTACAAAATCCGTTGCCAATACTGCTGCAGACTTGAATCGCCGAATCGTCCCGGCTGAATCAATTGTGCGAGCAGTTCCAGCGACTCGATCAGCCGCGGACCGCTGCGGTTGAGCAGGGCGTTGCCGTCGATGGCGAAGACCTTGCCGTTTCGCACGGCGCTTAAGTTCTGCCAGCCTGGCACGCGGGGCAGTTGCTCCGCCTCGATCAAGGTTCGCGGCAGGTCGAAGCCGCAGGGAGCGACGAGAACGACCTGCGGATCGAAGGCCGCGACCTCTTCCCACGTGGCATAGCGACTATGTTCGCTGGGCACTGCCAAGCCGCTCCTGCCGCCGGCGAGCTCGATCAACTGCGGCGTCCAATTTCCGGCAGGCATCAAGGGTTCGATCCACTCCACGCAGAGCACCCGCGGGCGATCAAGTTCTCCGCTGGTCGAGGTCCGCTGGACGACCTGATCAATCCGCCGCCGATAGTCCGTGACGAGCACTGCGGCGGCGTCCTCGCGATTCGTCGCCTCACCCACGCGCAGCAAGTCCGCCAGCACATCTTCCAAAGAGGCCGGGTTCAGCGGCAAGACGCGGGCCTGCTGCAGTTCGGGCGCAGCGTCGCGCAGCTTCAAAACATCAGCCAGGCGAATGGCGCAGACATCGCACTGAGCCTGCGTCACGATCAACTCAGGCCGCAAGTCCCTGAGCAGCCGTTCATCAAGTTCATAGAGCGCTTCGCCCGTGGCCACGAGCCGCTTCACTTGCTCGTCAATGGCCTGGCTCGTCTGAGAACTATCAATCCGCGACCGCGTGGCCCGCGGCAGATGCGTGGCGACGACCGGCCAATCGCACTCGTGACTGACGGCCAGCACCTGCGCGCCCAGACCGAGCGCGAAGAGCATTTCGGTCGCGCTCGATAAGAGGGAAACGATCCGCACGGTTGACCAGCCTTAGGGGTCGGACTTTTTAACTTCCGACTTGGTTTCCTCGGGCTTCTTTTCGTCCGGCTTCTTGGGCGTGGGCGAGTCGGCGGAAGCGTCGTTGACGAGTTTGGCCAGGCCCAGAATCTTGCGGCCCCGGTCATGCTTGGCGAGCATCTTGTTCAGAACGAACTCGGCTGGAAATGGCTTATCAAGTTGAGCCAGCAGATCACGATAGCGCTCAACCGATTCGACCAGTTCCTCCGCTTCAGGATTGTCCATCAGGGGCGGATACTCGTCGAAAATGGCCGCAAAGGCATGCCAGGCGTTGTCGTACAGCTTTTCGACTTCACCGAAATTCTGTCCGAGTTCGAGTTGACGGTCCGCTTCAAACACAGCCAGGCGCGCGGCGAGCATCCGCGGCTCGCGTTCGGCTTTGCAGCGCAGCCGCCAGTAGTCGAAGTTCACTATGCCGCGATAGATTTTGATGTAGCGGGCCAGCTTATCCTCTTGTTCGAGCTGGTCGGTCAATTGCAGCGCCCGCACCCGCTGGGGACCGCTGACCGTGCGGGCCACTTCCTCATGGCGGACGGCCATTTGCTCCAGCGCGGTGTATTTCAGTTGATGTTGTTCCGGGGTTAGCTTGTCTTCGGGCATATCCAGAATTTCGCGAACGCCGGCAGAGAGTGCGGCCTTTTTCGCGGCAACCAGTTTAGCGCGAGCTCCCGGCGCCAGGGCATCGAGCTCCTCGGTGGCCACCTTGGTCCGCTGCTCAACTTCCTCGCCATCATTCAGCCGAATATCAAAGCCGGCTGAAGTCGGAATCAGGCGGTTGCCGTAGACCTGCTTGACGTCTTGCAATTGCGAAGGATCGCGGCCGGCACCGTACCAGGTTTCCGCCGCCATTTGCCAAGCCGTTCTTGCCCGCTCGCCAAAGTGCCCATCTTTCTCGATGGCGGCAGCGCCATTGATCAGCGACATGGGCGCGCCGCTGTAGAACAGCAGCGGTGTCTTGCCGCGAATCGGCCGGCCGGAATTCACGGCGGCATCGGTGGCCCGGTCGTACCACAGGCGGGCGACCAGCCAATTATCAGGTTTGCCATCAAAGCCCTTCGCAGCAAACTGATCGACATCAACGCCCGCAGTCAAAAATTCCTTATGGAATTCCTTATCATCGCGAAACATCCGGCGGAACTGTTTGGCTTCGTCCGAACGGCCGATTTTCTGTCCCGTGAACCAGCCAATTTGATTGAGCAGGCCCGGTTCATCCCGGTTATATTCTGTTCCCTGTACCAAAAAGCTGATGCCGTTTTTGACCCAAGCATAACGATAGCGATAATCATCAAACTCGACCGATACATTGTAAGACAAGTTATGAGCTTGAAAATCCCAGACTTCCAAATCATTGGGTTGCAAGCGGATGATCTGCTCGACGGTAGCTGCCAACTTATCCCAATCTTTGACTTTCTTATACTCATTGGCCTTATACCAGAGCCAACTAATGGCCACCGGTCGCATCCCCAGCGTGGCAAACTTCATGGTCGCGCTGGCGGGATCGATTTCGCCCAACTCCGCCGGCGCCAGACCACTTTTAGCGCGCATCTGGGCCAGCGTGCCGCCCGGGGTGCCTACGGTTCGTTTGACTTTGCCGCTGTCGTCTTTCAGCGTCGTTAACGTCGATGGCTCGCTCAGGCGGGAGAGAGGAATCAGCAGCAGAGCGATGGCCGTGATATAAGCCACTTTGCGAACGAGGGATTGGTTTCTGTTCATCCGGCAATCTCCCGCGACTTAAGAAAGAAGTAGCCGGCCAACGTGGCGCAAGTGGCATAGACGGCGGCCAACGTCATCTGCTGAAACATCACGGCAGCGTAGATATCTATCCCGTTCGCCACGAACTGGGAAGAATCAAACTGCGTTAAGTCGGGCAGGATATAAGTCAGGCCATACATAAAAAACATCAGCGTGCTATCAAAACCCTTAATGATCAGCATGGCCACTGAGTTGATTTCGAGTTCGGTCGTTTGATTTGCCTGGGTGACCAGGCGAATGATCGATTCGATCGGTCCGCCACCTTGCTCGGCGCCCGTCGCCACGTTGCGGATGAACTGGCCGAACAGCCCCAACACCACGCCGGAAATAGTAGCCAGCAAAGCGATCGGCCCGCTGAGGAACGTGCTGAACATCACGCCGAAGCAAGTGACCAACAGCATCTGCATCCAGATGCTGAAGTGGGCTTTGCCGAAGTTGAGTTCAAAAATTCCATCCGAGGGCCGCAGATACACATCCGCCTGGGCCACACCGAAATATTGGGATGGTTCGGCACACTTGATTTCAACTTGAATCTGCCCCTCTGGGCTGACCAGGTCAAACAAATCCAGATTCTGGGCGCCGATGGACTGAGCCGCTGCGAACAAGGGCTTGGCTTTCGAGCCGATTAGTTTCTGGTCGGAAATGAATTCTTTGGATTCAAACACAATGGGACCGCTGCGCTTGACCTTGGCCCGCGGATCGGGATTGCGAATGATGATCTCGCCTAGTACGCCGCGCTCGATGTTACCCTTATAAGTGCGAAACACTTGCAGATTAAGTTCAAGCGGCAGGCCGTCGGGATACCGTTCTTTGGTCACGCCATCAAAGGTCCAAATCGCGGCCGCTTTGGTGTTGTAGCCACCTTCGATATAGCCGCGATAGGCCCATTCATCGCCGACGTTAATTCCGACCCCTTCCTTGCCGGTGCGATCAAGAATTTGGAGCTTGCCATAGGCGGGGGCCTTGGCTTGCAACATATCAATGGGCGGCCCGAGCGTAATCTTACGGTCTTTCCCCGTGCCGGTGACGGTCACCTGGTGCGTGTGCCCCATCACGCGGCTCGTCGATCCTTCGCCCTTTTCATTGATAAAGATGTCATGCCGATGATGATTGGTGACTGTTGTTTCACCTTTCTCAAGCCGCGTTCCCTTGGCAATGTCTTCTTCCACCACTTGAAAGCTATCGGCCACCACTTCGTGTGAATGCATCAGGCCGCGATAGACAAACAGATAACTGAAAAAGCACATCGCCACGAGCATCACGCTGCCGATGCCCATAAAGCCAATGATCCGCCCCAGCACCAGCTCGCCGGAGCGGACCGGCTTGGTCACGACGGTATAAATTGTGCGGTTCTTAATATCATTGGGGATGCTAAAAGTGCTGAGAAACACCGTCATCAATAGCAAGAGGTAATTCGACGTGGGAATGACAAAACTGAGATAGAGCCGGGCGGGGTTATTGTTTTTGACATCTAAAAACAGCCCCGCAAAGAGCAGGATGAGAATGAACAATCCAAACGCAATCAACACTTTATTGCGAATCGCCTCTTGCAACGACAAGCGAGCAATTGCCCAGGTGCGGCGGAAAGAAAAGCCGGGGGCATCTTCCGTCAGCGACGACAGAATTGAATGCGAGACCAGATAGAAGGCCTCGCTGGGACCGCGGCTGAACGACGCAATTACAAACCAGAAGAAAGGGCTTAAGATTGCCAGCAAGAAAATGATGACGAGCGCGCCCAGGGCAAAGCCCCAAGTATCTGGCCGTTGCAACACGAAATCGCTGGGGAACAGCCACTCGTAATAGGTGATCAGTTTGTTTTCAAAGGAGAGCATGGATCAATGGCTCGTGCAGAAAGCGCTGGGCGACGTTAGATAGCGACCGTAACGGGAGACTGTGAGAAGAACTAGGAATTGGGGGCGCGTTTGCCCGGCCGGGCTTCGCTGACCCGGACAATCTCGAGGAACAGTTCTTCGAGCGAAAGCGTGGGCCGTTCGACAGCCAGCAGTTCTGTATTGTGCCGAGCGAGCACCGCCCGCAACTCGGCTTCGCACTCGGGGCTGACGTTGCGAGCGCGGATTTGCGTCACGTCCTGCACGGTCAGCAGTTCGCTCACGCGGCCCAGTTCCTTCAATTCCCCCTGATGCAGAATGCCGATCCGGTCGCACACGTCCTGCACGTCCGGCAGCAAGTGGCTGCACATCACAATCGTCTTTCCCTGATCGCGGAGCTTGAGGATCAAGTCCTTCATTTCGCGAGTGCCGATCGGATCGAGGCCCGAAGTCGGCTCGTCCAGCAGCAGCAATTCCGGATCATTGATGAGCGCTTGCGCCAGTCCAATCCGGCGCGTCATCCCCTTCGAATATTCTTTCAACTGCCGACGCCGGGCCCAGTTGAGGCCCACCATGTTAATCAACTCGTCGATGCGTTCTTTGCGCACCTTCGAAGGCATGTTGAACAAGCGGCCGTAAAAGTCGAGCGTCTCTTCGGCATTGAGAAACTTGTAAAGATAGGACTCTTCCGGCAAATAACCGATCCGTTCGTTCTTCGTGACTTCGGTGGCATCCTGGCCAAAGACCAAGGCTTTGCCGTTCGTGGGAAAGAGCAAGCCGAGCAGGAGCTTGATCGTGGTCGATTTGCCGGAGCCGTTGGGCCCGAGCAGCCCAAAAATCTCGCCACGGCGAATTTCCAGGTCCAGGGCGTTGAGGGCCCGCACTTTGGAGCGACCCCAAAAGTCGCGATAGACTTTGGTCAGCGTGCGAGTCTCGATCACCACCGCGTTATCGGTGGGACGACGGGCCGGCGCGGCCGGCAGCTTAGTGGCAGCAGTCATGGATGCGGGAGTTGAACAGGGATGAAGAAGAGACCGGAACGAATGAAGGCGCAGGCAATGAGTATTAGTGCTGGCAGCAGGAGCGATGGCAAACTGAACAGTTTAGCAGATGACAGCCGGCAAAATGAGGTGCTGGCAAGACTTGCGTCTGCACGCAACTACGCGTGGCAGCGGAAGAAAGTTCAAAACCGGTTTGTAAAATTGCCAAACGGCGGTGGGGAGGGGCGGCACTCTCAGCAGGTTTCCGATTCTCTGGGCGCGCTCGACTTAGCTTGATGGACTATTCGCAAGATATGCTCGTCAAACAGGTTACGCACATCAATCCGACTTACAATCCGGCTGTGATTCATTGATTTTCAATTCACTTGCCAC
>JAYTUF010000478.1:0-24254 GCA_043744755.1 Anatilimnocola sp. | reverse complement strand
CGCCCTCCCAGTTAATCGCCCTCCCAGTTAATCGCCCTCCCAGTTAATCGCCCTCCCAGTTAATCGCCCTCCCAGTTACCCGTGCCTGCGAGATTACGGTCCTGTCAGCAGAGGCAAACGTCATGGCGCATGGTGTGGTTAGCGAAGTCATTCCCGCTGCGAGCAAGCAGGTCTTCGCGTTGATGCACGATTACAGCCGGCGATTGGAATGGGACACGCTGCTCTCTGCCGCGTACCTGACGGATGGGTTCACAATCGCGGAACAAGGAGCAGTCTCCACCTGTGTTGGCCGGGCTGCCTTGGGTTCGCTGGCCCTGACGACGGAATATGTCACGTTTGACCCCCCACGACTGGCCGCGGTGAAGATGATCCGCGGGCCCTGGTTGTTTGAACGCTGGGCGGCGTCGCTCCGGCATGAAGAGTTGCCGGGCGGCCAATCTCGGATCACTTACGCCTGGCAATTCACGGCGCGACCGCGCTGGGCACGTTGGATTTTAGAGCCGCTGCTGAATCGCATCTTTCACTGGGAAACTCGCAAGCGGCTGCGGGCGCTGCAGAAGTTTATGGCGCTAGCTCAATAATCTTCGGCGGCCACTTCGTGGGAAATTGTTGCCAATGGTACGGTTTCTCGCGGCGCTCCCTGGCTGACGCGACGGGCTTCCTTTTCGGCTCACCAATCTTCGGCGGCCACTTCATAGGGATCGTCCTCGGCCATCGCGTGGGCCTGGGTGCTGAAGCGTTCCAGCAGCGGCGTTTGCCGCGGGTCGAGCTGGGACTTGTTGATCTTCTTCAGCACATACAGCGCTTGCCGGCCCCGCTGTTTCTTCTCCATGAGCAACTGCGCGAGGGCGAGCCGCACGGCCGCATCGCGCTGCGGATAGGTCCGCAGAAAAGTGACCATCAGGGCAATGGTCTCGTCCCACATGGCTTCCTTGCGCAAAGCGGCGATCAAACCCAGCAAGTCGTGCTCGGGCAGTTGAAACCCGGGGAACTGATTCAGGCCCCGTTTGTAGGCCGCCCACGCTGCCATCGATTCACCGCTGGCCAGATAGCGGCGAACTTGTTCCGCCGCGGTCTCGCGCAGTTTCTGGCTGCGCTGTTGGCCTTCGGCGGAATTGATGTATTCCTCAGCAGTTTCCTCGCGAGTGCGGGTGTGTTTCCCTTGCCAGACGGAGAAGATGTCCCAGCCTTCGCAATCCACGAGTTTGTTTTTCAGCATGTAGAGGCCGACACCGGTTCCCACGACGGCGCCCGTCAAATGCAGGATCTCACTCGTGATCGCCGCCAGGGGGTGTTGGGCCTGACTGATCGCGAACGCGGCAAACAGAAATTGCAGGATCAGATTGACGCCCACAAAGACGTAGGTGGAAACCTCCACTTGACCGCCGACACCGCGGGAGAAGAGCCCTCCCCCAAACACGAACAGGCAGTGAATGTTGTTCGCTGGCGCCCAGACCATCGTGATTGCCATCAAACCATAAATCGCCGCGGAAGCTCCGAGCGCACTTCCCTCGCTAAAGAACAACGTCACCAGTTGCAGCGTGACACCAAACAAAACGCCGGTGACATTGTAAATCAGCAGAAACTTCGCCCACCCCAGTTTCCCTTCCACAATGATTCCGAAGACCCACAGAAAGATCATGTTTCCGATCAAGTGGAAAATGTCCCCGTGCATGTAGTTGCACGTCAGCCAGGTGATGGGGTTGAAGTTCCCAAACGTGAGGACCAACCAAGACCCGACGAACTCCTGCGAACCCTTCGGAAGGGAAACAATGAACAGATACGTCAACACGTTCGTGACAATCACGCCGACCGTCGCGTAGGGCCAGTGATAGATCGGGGCGTCGGTGCCGTAGGGAATAATCATGCGCTGTTGCGGTACGACTTGAATCGGGGTTGGCGAAGATTCCTGCCCATTGTGGGCGGCAACGCCCAGCGTTGCAAATCGTGCGGCTGACCAAAGAGTGCCCGCGCCGCAAAAAATCGGGCCAGCGGCGGAGATTTTCTCTGCTTTTCGCCATTTTTATCTGTGCGCCGATGCTTATACTGAAAGCCTCGGCGGGGCGTCTCACAGCAACAAGCGGAGCAGACTTGTGTCGGCAATCAGGTTCATCGGAATGGGTGCGGTCATGGCACTGCTCGTTGGCTGCGGAAACTCGCAGAAACAGGCGGAAGAAGAGTCCACCCTCAAGCGGCTCTCGATCCTGTATGGCCAATATATAGGCCAGCACATGGGGCAGCCGCCGGCCGACGAAGCAGCGTTCCGCACGTTTGTCGACGGGCAAAGTGAGCAAGCCAAGGCCAGTTGGAAGTTGAAAGACCCGGCCGACCTGTGGAAATCGTCTCGCGACCAGCAGCCTTATGTAGTCATCTATGGTCCCGCGACGGGGCCTGCCGGTCCGGCGGGTCAGCCGGTGATTGCTTACGAAAGCAAAGGCGTCGGCGGCAAACGACACGTCGCCAGTTCCTTGGGCGCCGTTGAAGAAGTCACCGAAGCCCGCTTTCAAGAACTAGTACCTATGGCAACTTCAGCACCCTGATCTTGATCCAAACTTGTTTTCTCTCCCCCTCTCCCCCTCTCCCACTCTCCCATGCAACTCAAGTCCCTCCGCAGCGCCTTCACGCTCGTCGAACTCCTCGTTGTCATTGCCATCATCGGCGTGCTGGTCGCGTTGCTCCTGCCCGCGGTGCAGGCCGCGCGGGAATCGGCGCGGCGGATTCAGTGTTCCAACAACCTCAAGCAAATGGGGCTGGCGGTTCACAATCACGTCGATACTTTCTTGTTATTTCCCACGGGCGGCAATGTTCCTTGGCCCGACGTCAGCCAGTACTTCTCCAACGGCGGCACGGGAGCGCCGGAAGGGCCCGATAAGCAGGGCATGGGCTGGGCCTATCAAATCCTGCCTTATCTCGAAAAGCAAAACATCTATAACTTGCGAACGCAAGCGGAAGTTGAAACGTCGTTCGTGAAAGAATACTTCTGTCCGTCACGGCGACCGAAAGCCGTTCAAAGTGGCCGCTATTTGATGGACTATGCGTCGGCCACGCCCGGCGTGCCTGGCTTGAACGAGTCGGATTCATTCTGGCAAAGCGCGATCTGGTCCGTGCCCAGCCCGAAGGATTGGGACGGCGTGATCATTCGCGCCAGTTGGTTTGGAAATTCCGATCCCGGTTCGATGAAGGCGATGGGCTTTCGCGGCATCACCGATGGGACTAGCAACACCTTAATGATCAGCGAAAAGTGCCTCAAGCCGGAGAATTACTCGCTTGGCGATTGGCATGACGACCGCGGTTGGAGCGATGGCTGGGATCCGGACATTATCCGTTGCACCGCTGCCGAGCTCGTGCCAGATACCAAGTATCGCAAGACGGGTACCGACGTCGGCTATATGTTTGGCTCCGCCCATCCCGGCGGCGTATGTGCTTTGCTCGCCGATGGTTCCGTTCGCGTCGTCGTCTACAACATCGACCGCACGATGTGGGATCGTTTTGGCAACCGGCAGGACGGCAATCAACTCACGCTGCCGTAGTTGGTGGCTATTTAATCGCCGCCAGTTGCCGCAACATCCGCGCGTTCAGCAATTCAAAATTCCCGCCGAAGATTTCGGTGAAGTCGCGCAAGCGCTCCGGGCCGCGATAGGCCTCGAACGATTTGGTCGCCGCGGTCCGCTGCAGGTATTGAAAATACTTCTTGGGTTCGGTCTCGCTCAGATAGTACGTGAGCGCCCAAGCTTCGGCATAAGCGCCCGGCGTATCGACTTCAAAACCTCGATCGGCTGCAATCAATTCAGCCAGCGCCGAACTTTTGCGCCGGGGCAAGTACCGGCGGAAGGCTGCTAGTTGCCCGCGATTCACTCGGTCGGCGGCGGCCGGATACTGCTGGGAGCTCCACACGCCGCGAGCTTCGAACAGCGTGCCCAAGCCTTCTGCCACCCACCGGGGCGTTTGACCAAAGCGGTTATGCAATCCGCCGTTGAAGGCGGCCTGATGCAGTGCCTCGTGAATGATGGTTTCCGCATTGGTCGTCCAGTCAGTGGAGTTGGACTTCCCCTGCCCCGCCGTAATATCGAACATCACAATCCGGTTGGACGCAGGCGAGTAGTAGCCCAACATCGAGCCCGACGCGTGATTTCCTTCCGCGGTTGCATAGCGGGCGAAATCGGCCTGTTTCGCAAACACGACCGCGACGAGTGGAAATCTTGGCTCCGGCGGCTTCATCCCTCGCGCGGCAAAATAGTGCGCGAATGAACGCTGCAAGGCTTCAAACCGCGGCGCCCAGACATCTTGTTGTCCCGCGGGATGCACGACCAGAAACCGACCGCCGCCGGAGACTTCAAATCCGTTGCCAAACTCCCGCAACAATTGGCCACGCATCTCCGCCGGCGTGTAACCGCGAAATGGGCCGCTCGCGGGCGCGAAGTTGGTTGCTGCATCCGGGGCAAATTCGAGCAATCGGCCACTGCGGGTTAGAAAGAAGATCTGCTGCTCGTTGAATCGTAGTGGAGTTCCTTCTTGCACTTGCCCCGCAAGAGTGAGGCGAAAGAGCGGCTCTTGCGCATTTGCGATTTCAACAATCGAAAGCAGTTCCAAGCAAAGGCAGAGGAGCCTGGTGCGCATGGCAATCAACTCGCGTGGTCCGCCGCAATCCGAAGTGGAATTGCCTATCGCAAATCTAGCTTGCTGCCGCGGAGACGGTTGTAACGGATGTAAGGCCTGTATAAGTAGCCCGACGCGTAAGCCAGGGAGGGCCGCGAGTAGACGTAAATCTGGCAACCGTGCGGTAGCACGAAAATGCGTGCTATCGCACGGAGCAAAAGGGATGGTTTTCGCGCAGCACTCCCTGGCTTACGCGTCGGGCTACCTTATAGATACATCCCCAGGAACCCGCCTTGCTCGTCGCTCTGAGCTTGCAGCCGGGCGATGCGGTCTTTGGCTTTCTGCAAATCTCCCGCTTCGATGTAGCGGTTGAACTCGACGAGCACCGCAGGGGCGACGCATTGCTCGAACCACTTCACCACGGGCGCGGTGAGCCAATCACAGGTTTCACGAATCAACTCGATCTGCAGATCCGCGCGGGCCGCCTTCAGATCGCTCGCATCGGTCAGCAAAGTTCCCTGCCAGCGAAACTCAATCGAGCCGAGGTCTTCTTCATTCGTCAGATGGAATTTGCACTCGGCGTTGTAGAGGTAATACGAATTGTGCGAGCCATGCTTGTCGATGGCGTGCTTGACCCGCTCGCACCGTTGTTGATAAACGGGCGAAGCATCGAGTGGAATATCCAGCCGGCCGATCGTTCGCAACGGCAAGCAATCAAACGCAATTTCCACCCAACGATTCATGATCTGTTCCTATGCAGACGTTAACAGTGTTTGGAGCTGCATTGTATCCATCCCCCTCTCCCCGGAGTACCGAGGAGAGGGGGATGGATACTTTAAACCCACCGCAGTGGATCGGCTTCGTCTTGGCTCGCCCAAATGCGAAGTTGCGGAAAGGGACCGCGGAGCACGTCGGCCAATTTCTCGCACGCAAACCGTTCACTAGCGTAATGTCCTGGCAAGAGCAGGCTCATACCTAAAGCTTCCGCTTCGAGACACGTATGAAATTGAGTCTCACCGGTGACGAGCGTCTGGCAGCCGGCAGTAGCTGCGGCGGCGAGATAACTGCCTGCGCTACCGCAGGCGATGGCGATCCGCTGTACCTGGGCATCGTCTTGACCAACCACTTGCAAGCCGGCGATTCCCAAGAACTTTCTCAAACGTCCTACCAATTCGCGGAGGGGCAGCGGTTTTGGCAACTCGCCAAATCGGCCTGAGCCTAGTCCGTCTGCATCGTCTTTGGCAGGGACGAGCGGCTGAATCTGCTGCAGGCCCAGACCCGCAGCTAATTGCTGATTGATGCCCGCCGCGGCGGAATCAAAGGCGGTGTGCGGACTATAGATCGCCACATTGGCGCGCGCCAGTTGCCAGAGCAAGCGGCCGGGGGTTTGCTCCGTCGTTAGTCGTTTGAGCGCGTGAAACGGGAGCGGGTGGTGCGTGACAATCAGTTCCGCTTGGGCGCGGATTGCCTCCGCGGCGCTTGCGGCTGTGATGGTCAAGCAGGTCATGATCTTCGTAACCGGCTGCTGCGGATCGCCGGCGAGCAGACCGACATTGTCCCAGTCGGCGGCGAGACGCCGGGGGGCGAAGGTTTCGAGAAAGGTGGCGATGTCGGCGATGGTTGGCATACAGGAGTAAACGCGTTGCGAGCAACGCGGCGAAATTTAGACGCGGTCGGGCAAGTTGCCATGCTCATCAAAGGGCATTGGGCGGGGGTCCGTGAGGATCGTCAGGTCGGGCCGGCTTTTCGCTTTATTCCAATAGACGGACGAGCATTCGACCTCGGCGACTTCCAGCGTGTTGTGAATCCATTGCAGTGCAATGTTTTCCGGCTCCACAAGTCCGCAGGTGGGAAAAGCGGTGTCGAGCATCAGTTGGTCGCTGGCGTAGTCAAGCGGCAGCATCGCCGCGGTTGGATGTCCACCAGTCAGGCAATTGATGCGAGTGATGTTGACGTCAATCTTTTCCACCACCCGCGTGCGGCAGAATTCGCTCATGCCAATGCCGGTTGCGTTGCCGTGCGTCGCATCGGTTAAGTCGCGAACGCAAATCCGCTTCACCTTGGGCCACTCGTGGTCCATCGCGACGTGGTCGTTGTACTTGCGGCCGATCACATTCGTATCCATCCCCGAGCCGCTGATGTTCTTGCCGAGCTGATCGATCAGCAAGACCTGCGCGGTATTGAACGGCAACCGTGGAATCCATTGCTTGGCGAGAACCAGCAACTCCTTCTCGCGGTCCTCGAACTCTTGCGGCGCGACGGCTTTGATCAAAGCTGTTTGGTCATAGGCATTTTCCACGATGCCGACGCCGGCGACGATGCGGCACTTGTTCAACACTTCGCGGGCGACGGAACGCACGATTTGCCCAAAGCTGTAGTTCATGATCGCGCGGTGATAAATTTTGGCACCTTCGTGCTTGCCCAAGCCGATGAGCATCATCTTCATCAAGCCACTTTCGATATCGCCGACGAAACCGGTATGCGGCTTCACACGCCCGACGACGCACACGTGATCGGCGCCATAAGCGAACTTATCGAAGTACACCGGAAAGCCTTCTGTCGCCTGGCAGACAACCACGGTCTCCATGCTCGCGCGAATGGGGCAGCCCATTGCGTGTTCGGTGATGCCATACCCGGCCAATAGTTCAGTTTGTCCCGCCGCTGTGCCGCCGCCGTGGCTGCCCATCGCGGGAACGATAAAGGGCTGAGCGCCGATCTTCAAAAAATGCCGCACTACGGCGTGGAGGATCTTCGCAATGTTCGCAATCCCGCGGCTGCCAGCCGTGATCGCCACCGTCTGCCCTGGGCTAACCTTATTTGTTAGTTCCAGTCGGGCGAGTTCATTTTCGACGGTCGTGGGAATGTCTTCCACGATCTGCGCTTCGAATTTCTGACGCACGCGAAAGATGGCGGGGTAGGATGACATGCGCAAACCAATCGAAAGTACGAACGAGATTAATCCAGAGCAACGGCGGGGTTCTCGCCAATTTTAGCTAATACGTCGGCGCGGACGATATCCATACATCGGTCATACAAACTCTTTAGCCGTAGCTGGTACGGACCATCACCGAGTAGTTCGAACGAGGAAAGCAAATAAAGTTTGTGGACCGTTTCAGGAAGCTGCTCAAACGCGGCAAAGACCCGTTCAATTTGCTCGTGGCTGACTTCGCGGGTGAGTGGCTGTCCTAACCCCATGATAACCTTTGCTCTTTGCAAGTCGGCGAATTTTTTCGGATCGTCCTGCATCGCGGCGAAGATATGTGAAACGACTGTCTGATGCCGCTGAACTACGTCCCATTCTCCGCGGTTGGCGCATAGGAGCATGGAGAAATACGATTCCGAAGCAAACGACATCGGCCCGCTCGTAAACCCACACCGTTGCCGCCGTTGAAAATCATACCGTGGACCATCTTGCAGCGCGCGGGCCAGATGCGGGTCCCAGCCTTGCACGATTTTGAGATGGGCCAGCCGTGGATCATCCAGGAAGCGCAGCGTGCTCACTTCGTAGTTGGCTTCTGTGACTTTGATGGCCACAATCGAATCGCCGCCAGATCCGGCAACCAGTTCGGCCGCTACATCGGGACTCATCGCGCAACCGCTGACGTCCGAAATGGAATACAAACCGACCGCCATTCCGCGCGCGGCTGCCCCGGTGACAATCGGACGCATGTTCTCTGCAATCTGTTCATCGTCAGGATTCGCGCGCAGATTTGTCCCAGGACGGGCGAAGACCACCGCATATTTCAGCTCAGCCAGCACATCTAACAAGCGGTCATTCTCGCTGCCGTCCTCCGGCCGCAGGAGCGCGACCTTGAGCACATCCTGCCAATCCACTTCGGCAGCGACGCGGAACCACTCTTCCAATTCCGCCGTAGTGCGGAGATGGCCTTGGCCCGTAGAAGCGCCGATCAGCAGTGCCTGGCGATCGCTATTGGCTTCCCGAAAGCTTCTGCCGATCGCAATCAACGCCGTCAAGAATTGGCGCGTGCGATCGTGATCAAGCCTTCGTCGCGGCAGATCGCCGGTCGTCGGATCAAAACAAGCGACTGTCGCGCTCGGATAATTCGCAATCGGATCCTGAATTAGGCTCTTGACGATTGCTGAATGAGAAAGCGGAGCAGTGGTGGTCACTAAGAAATCCTTCGTCGCGTCGGGAGAGGCAGACGCGACGAAGGGTTACTACTCGGCGACGGCTCGTTGCACGCCGATGCGATGGTTCGCTTTGAGCGTGATGAGGACACCGCCGTGAACAAAATCGACGCCGCGACGGCCCTGAATATGGTCGGCCCCGGCGCGAAAATCAATCGCCCGCAGCGTCCCCTTGGCGGAGTTGAACACGAAACTCGCCCGCACCATGGCAGTCGGCGTCAGAACCGCGGCGTTAGACGCTTTCATGGCGGCTCTCCACAGGCAGATCGTTGAGCAGCGGCCAGCCGCCATACACGGGCGGCAGGGCATGCACGCCGTCGAGGTGCCAATCATCTTCATCGGGCGTGAAGTCGTTGGCCGGTTTTCCGTCGTCGTCTTCGTCGAGTTGCTCGGAATCGAAATCCCAAGCATTTTCTTCATCCAGGTCGTCTGTGGCATCTGCGTCATTGCCGTCCAAACGTCCCATCAGCGAGGCAATATAGGGGTCAGCCCAAGGCAGCAGTTCGCGGGCTGGCTGGAATCGGTCGCCGTCGGCAGCCGTCTCGAGTACTTGAAGTTGATTCTGCATGGCCACGGCTCCTGCTGGTGCTTAGTTCCTACGATCAAACCCGCTGGCGGCCAGTATTGCAACTCGCGGGCCACAGTGAATTGCGCGAATCCGATTAAACTGTAGGAAATCCTGCAGCCGCGGTTTTCAAGGGAGTTTCGCGAGGTTGATCCCCATTCGTAACTAGCCCGCATGACTGGCGCGCCGAGCCTAACCCGCACGGATCAAGCACATTGGTTGAAATTGATACAAATCACCGCAGGCCATCGGCAGTTTTGCTCTTTCTCCATTTCTCCCACTCGGCCCTCGTTCCAACCGCCTGCCAGCACATGCCTTGTGATTCCCGCCGGCCGCTCGCGAGATTGACTACCGCCCGTCTCCACTTAGAATGCATCGGACGCCTGTTTCACCCCTCACGTCAAAGGCCCTGGAAATGTCGGAACGCTGGCTGGTGGCTTTGCCCGTTTTTAACGAGGTGAAACATGTCGATCAAGTGCTGGACGAAGTGCTGCGGTACAGCCGCGACGTACTAGTTGTGGACGATGGTTCGACCGACGGCACCAGCGAAGTGCTAGCCCGGCGGAAGGACGTCCGCGTCCTGCGCCACCCGCAAAACCGGGGGTATGGCGGCGGGCTGATCTCGGCGTTTGAATATGCCCATACGCATCATTTCGATAAAGTCGTGACCATCGATTGCGATGGCCAACACGAGCCGAAACGCATCCCGCTGTTCTTTGAAAGTTGCACGCCGGACGTCGATATCGTCTCGGGCAGTCGTTACTTGCGGCAGTTCTCGGGCGACAGTAGCCCGCCCGAAACGCGCCGCCGCATCAATGAAACGATCACCGCCGAAGTGAATCACCGGCTGGGCTTGGAGTTGACGGACGCCTTTTGCGGCTTCAAATGTTACCGCGTGGCCGCCGTCCGCAAACTGGCGATCACCGAAACCGGCTACTCGATGCCGCTTGAGCTGTGGGTGCAGGCCGCCTATGCCCGCCTGCGGATTAAAGAAGTTCCTGTGCCACTGATTTACTTGGATGAAAAACGCTCCTTCGGCGGCACGCTCGACGACGGCGACGTCCGGCTGCAGTATTATTTCCTGACCCTCAACCGCGCCATCGCCGCGGCAGAAGCGCAAGGCCTGGCCCGCGATCAGATGATGACCGGGAACTGCCTGCTGTGAGCGACCCGGCGGAGCCGACCCCAGCAGAAGTGCCCATCCGCGCGCGGCATTTTCGCGCGCCGCAGGGGGATGGGGAGGTCTTGTTCGAGCCAAGGTTGGCTGCTTCTTATGACTTGCTTGCTGCGAATCGCAAATCGCTTTATCGGCTGGAACATAACATTGGCGGACACCCGCTCATTGAAGTTCAAGACGACGCACGCCCTCAACTTCTAAGTGCTTCGCTGGGCTATACCTGTGATTACCGCGACCATCCACTTGCTCATGCTCCCATACCGCAACATCCTTGGTTCGTACTCTCCGGGCACCAGCCGACTTTGTTTCATCCAGGCGTATGGCTAAAGAATTTCGCTCTGGACAATCAGGCGAACTTAGCGAACTGCGTCGCGATCAACCTCATCGTGGACAGCGATCTTGCGGGGCATTCGGCAGTACGAGTTCCGGTTGGTACTGTTACTGACGCCCGGGCCGAAGAGGTACCAATCGACGAGCCCGGTGATAATATTCCATTTGAGGAACAACACGTCCGATCATTGAGCCAGGTTCGCAGCTTCACCCAGCGACTTCAGGCCAAATTCAATGATACAAAGTGGTTTGGCGCGGGGCATGCCGCCTCATTAATTGCAGGTCACCTGTGGCGCTATGTCGAATATAACCTTGCCAACTCGCAAGATCTGCGCCTGGGTGAACTCCTCGCCAGCGCCAGGCATCGTTTGGAACAGGATTATGCCCTGCAGACGCTGGAGATTCCGCTGAGCCTTGTCGTTCAAACGATTCCCTTTCGCTATTTTGCGTTGCACTTATTGACGGAATGTCGTCGACTGCGAGAGGTTTACAACCGCTCGCTAATTGAATACCGAAGCGTGAATCGAATACGGAGTACAAGCCATCCCGTCCCGGAACTCACGTGTCAGGACGATTGGATTGAAACACCGTTCTGGGTATGGACTACTGAACAACCCCAGCGCAGACGATTATTCGCTAAGAGTAGCTTGTACACGAATGGCCGGAGAATTCTGCAATTCACGGATCGCGATAACATCAGCTTTCGAATGGATTATGGAGGCGACGATGCCTCCAGTTGGCCAGAACAATGGCATGATTTGGAATCCCGCGGCATCAAAATTCGCCCCCGCGCCCTCATCACCACGATGTATGCCCGGCTGTTCCTCAGCGACCTGTTCATCCACGGCATCGGTGGGGCCAAGTATGACGAGTTGACGGATGCCATCATCCGCCGGTTCTTTGGGATCGAGCCGCCGGCGTTTATGACGGTCACAGGGACCGTTCGCTTGCCGATTCCGCGGCCAGCAACGACCGCTGCGGATGTGCGCAGCGCGAAGCAGTTGGTACGGGAGATTCGCTTTCATCCCGAACGGTTCGTCAACGATGCTGCCCCGGCGATTCGCGAGAGCGCTCAAACCTTTGCACTAAAAAAGCAAGAACTCCTCCGGCAGCATCAGTTTCAATTCCGTCAGGCATCGCGGGAATCGTTTCACGCGCTCGATGATCTCAACCGGCAACTGAATATGCTGCTCGTCGATGTCGAGAGCCGGCTGCGCGACGAGGTGACAACCCGCGAAACAGAAGCGGAACAAGCGCGAATGCTGGGCAGCCGCGAATTCAGTTTCGTCCTGCACCCCGCCGATGAACTCCCCGCGCAGTTGAAACGCATGGCCCAAGGAAGCCCGTCGCGTTAGCCAGGGAGTGCCGCAAGTAAGCGCTTAAGATCTGGCAACGAGCGGTAGCACAAGCTACCGACTCCCTGGCGTCGCACATTGGGTGTAGTGCGGAGGACTCCCTGGCTGACGCGACGGGCTACCTGGCCGTGAATCGTCGCGGATCATCCTGTTCGTCGCGAACGTAAAGAGTCGCCGCTTCCAGGCTCGCGGTATCGAAAATCCAACGAATGCTGCCCCGGTCGGCCCACCAAATCTCGCGAAGGGCTTCCATGTCAACGGATTTTTTTCGCTGGTGGTCGTTGAGCCGTCGCGAACTCCACGCCTTTAGCTGTCCGCGCATTGTTTTTGGCGCGGCACTGGCGGACGTTACTACATGCACATGATTCGAGCGGCAATTCACCGCCTGGAGCAGCCAACGCTTGTGCCCACATGTTTCAGCCACTTGTGAGTTTACCTGCTCCCTCTGTTCCGGATCGAGCCAACAAGCATCCGCGCTCAGGCGGGCGGCTGCCTCCAATTCTCTGGCCGGATCGGGCAAGCGAAATCCCTTTTGATATTCGACCCAGCCACGCTCGTCGCCGGGCAACCAGGTTCCATACGTCGTCCAAGTAAAGAAGAAGGCAATCGGATCTTCATTCGACATCGCAGCGTCTCTCAGGAGGAAGCCCGTCGCGTTAGCCAGGGCGTGCCGTTAGCAATATAAGCGAGGCCGTGAGAAGTTGGCAAGAATTCGATGAGCGCGACGTCTTTTCGTGCCGTCGCACGGTTGGCACATCTGGAGTCGCGCGGAGGACTCCCTGGCTGACGCGACGGGCTTCCTTTTCGGGGTGAGGGTCTTTCACCCTTTGCGCATCGCGGCAAACGCCGCCTGCATTGCGTCGCGCATCATCGCGGAGTCACTGGCATAGACGACCAACCGGGCTCCCTGCCGCCGGGTGCGGATTTGTTGCTCGGTCTTGCCGAACCAACTTCCCGCCGCGACGTGGTGCCGCTCGGCGGTGTCGATGATCCGCTTCATGATCGCCACAAAGTCGGGATGGTCATATTCGTTGGGAATCCCCATGTTAGTCGTGAGATCGTTGGGTCCGACGAAGACCGCATTCACGCCGGGGATCGAACAAATGGCATCGAGATTCTCGACGGCCTGCACCGATTCGATCATGGGAATGAACAGCGTGTCAGCACAGCGTTCCTCAATGCAATATTTTTTGGTCTTCTCACTGGGCCACTTGCCTTCCTTGAGCACCCGGTCCAGCGCAATCCCCTTCAGCGGCCGATAGACCGCAGCCGCCGCGAGTCGTTTGGCGTGTTCGATGTCTTCCACATAGGGCACCACCACGCCGTCGAAACTGTCGCAGACTTTGGAAACATCGTCGGGATCGCGGCTGTGTGTTCTAGCCAGGCAAGCGATGCCTTTGGCCGCCAGCGCATAACGCAGCGGCAGAAAGTCGGCGATGTCAAGCGCGTTGTGCTCGGCCGTGACGATCACAAAATCAAGCGTATCCGGCGGCAGAAAATCGACGATGGCCGGATTGGTCGCGTGCTGAATCATCGTGCCATACACGGTCTCGCCGCGCATCAGCTTGTCTTTGAGCGTCTTGGCATTCATGGGCTAGTCTTTGAAACTAGTAGAGAGATTTCTTGATCGCTGGTGAGGATAGCGTATTCTGGGGCGGGAAGTCAGAAGGCAGAAGACCGAAGTCGGAAGGCAGAAGAGTGAACCCCTACCAATCACCAACACATGGCGGCAGCGAAGCGGCAGAGGTCGGAAGTCCGAAGGCAGCAGGCCATACGAAAGACAAAATAGGTGGCGACCAACCCACGAACGTGCGCTGGCTCATCCTCTCGCTTTCTTGCGGGGCGTCGTTCTTGCTCTATCTGCATCGCTACACCTGGAACATCATTGGCGCGACGCTGAAAGACAAAAATCAGCCGTATAAGCTGGATCACACGCAGACGGAGTTCCTGTTCTCCCTCTTCTATTACACCTATGCTCTGTTACAGATCCCGAGCGGCGTCATCATCGACCGCTTCGGCCCGCGCTGGTTCCTGACGATCAGCATTGTCCTCTGGTCGCTGGCCTTGGCGCTCTTGGGCGGGGTGTTTCTATGGTTCCCGCCCGGCACGAGCGGCAGCAGTTTCACGCTGCTGATGGTCCTGGCGGGCGGTTCGCGCTTGCTGTTTGGGGCCGCCCAGGCGGGTTGCTATCCGGCACTCACCCGGGTGTCGCGAGTCTGGTTCGCGCCGCAAGGCAGAACCGCCATTCAAGGATTGATCGCCTCAACAGCAGGTCGCACCGGCGCGGCATTGTCGTCGTTGATCTTTGCGACACTCATGATCGGCTGGCTGGGAATTCCCTGGCAGTTCAGCCTGGTTTGGCTCGGCGTCCTCGGGTTGATTTTTGCCGCCATCTTTGGCTGGGCATATTCCGACTCGCCGCAAGCGGACCCGCGGACCAATGCTGCGGAGCGACTGTTGATACAAGGCGGCGAGGAACCAAAGCCGATCGACGTCGCAGCCCCTCCCGCGATGCTTCCCTGGGGCAACGCGTTCCGCAGCCGGAGCAT
The DNA here is from genome assembly GCA_043744755.1 of Anatilimnocola sp. Lineage (GTDB taxonomy): Bacteria > Planctomycetota > Planctomycetia > Pirellulales > Pirellulaceae > Anatilimnocola. Next base: position 9,533 of record JAYTUF010000478.1, on the reverse strand, counting down.
GCGCTGGTTCGTCTGTCAGCAGTTTTTTGATGCCGGGTCGGATGTCGCCTTTGTGTCGCTCATCGGCGGCTATTTGCTGCAGTCCCGCGGCTTGGATCTAAGTCAGACAGGCTGGCTGGCGGGATTGCCCTTGGTGGGCGGCGCTCTCGGCGGCTTCGTCGGCGGTTGGCTCAACGAGCACTTTATCGGCCGCCACCACAATCGCCGCTGGGTTCGGTCGGGCATTGGATTCACGGGTAAGTTGATTGGCTGCGGGATGCTGCTCTTGGTCTCGCGGCAAGAAACGGCGTTAGCGGCGATTGGCTTTCTGGTCGCCGCCAAGTTCTTCGGCGATTGGAGTCAGCCGACCGTCTGGGGCACCTGCACCGATCTGGGCGGCCGGTTCAGCGCGACAGTCTTCAGCATCATCAACACCTCCGGCACGGTCGGTGGCATCGTCATGCCGCTCGTCTTCGGCCGGTTGCTGGATTGGTTCACGCGCGAAGTGGAACTGAACAATGAACTCGTCAAAGTGACCAGTTGGGACCCGCTGTTTCTGCTGCTCGCGAGTATGTACCTCGCCAGTGGCCTGTGTTGGCTAGCCGTCGATTGCACGAAACCGCTCGAAACAGGTAGCCCGCCGCGTCATCCCTCAACCGGGGGCCTGTGTTGAGAAGTGGGATGGGTTTCTCAACGCGAGGGTGACGCCATTCTCGGGTGCGCCGCGCGGCTGTGTTGAGAAATTGGGTCGCGAACTCAACACCGGGTGGGGCTGCGGAGGTACTCCTCGCTGGCGCTTCGGCACTTCCTTGCTAACGCGGCGGGCTACCTAGGGAAGTCGATGCTGCTTGACCAGTTCCCAATCGATCTCAATCCCTAGTCCTGGTCCATCATTCAGCGTCGTAAACGGCCCTTGAATCGCGAGTGGGTTCTTGGCAAGCGAAAATTCATGATAGAACGGACCCAGGCAATCACCCGGATAAAGCTCGACCTGCAGGTTGGGCGTCGCGACGATGAAATGCAGCATCGCCGCGGCGCCGACGTCCCATTCCAAATTCGAGCCGATCGTGCAAGGAATGTTGTGCTCGGCAGCGAGGGCAGCGATCTGTTGCGCCTTGCGAATGCCACCTTGTTTGCCCGGATAGAGGCTAATCGCATCGCAGCAGCCTTGCTCAATCAGCTCGTGAGCTTCGACCAGGTCGAAGCAACTTTCATCGGCGAGAATCTTTTGCCCGGTCGCCTGCCGCAAGCGCTTCAAGCCCGAATAATTGCCGCGAGGTAGTGGCTGTTCGACGAGAGTCAAATTGCAACCAGCAAGTTTCGTCAGGCAGTCGAGGGCTTGTGCCTCGTTCCAGCCGCCATTGGCATCGATGGTGAGCTTGATGTCCGGCCCAATGACTTCCCGTACAGCCTTTACGCGCACCACGTCGGCGGCCGGATCAGTGCCGACTTTTACTTTGAGCGTATCAAAGCCAGCAGCGACTAAAGCAATTGCGCGAGCCTGAATCACTTCGGGCGTATAAGCACCCAGTGAAAAGCGGTTGCGAATGGTGAGGCCGCGGCATGCGCCGCCCAGCAGTGCATAGGCTGGTTTGCCCGCGGCTCGTCCTGCGATGTCCCAGCATGCCATCTCGATGGCCGCTTTGGCGAACCAGTTATCAACGGCCATCACATCGAGCCGGGCATCGATTTGCGGAGAATCCAGCGGATCGCAACCGAGCAGCACCGGCGTGAAGACATTTTCGATAATTGCCTTCGCGCCAAACGCAGTCTCACCGCTCCACCGCGGCGTGACGGTCGCTTCACCCAGACCGAACAGACCGTCGCTCGTATGCACGACGACGAGCACGAATTCCGAAACATCGTGCCTGCCCAGTGCGGAGATCATCCGGCGTTCCGGTTTAAGCGGGATGCGGATGGGAATGGCTTCGATGCGGCTGATATCCATGCGAGTGCTTTCAAAACAAGTGACAGACGACTGCGACGAGTATAAGTTGGTGCAGTCACCTACACAGCAGGAGAGTGCCGATGTTCCGAGCTGGTGTCGCCCGCCGCGAGATAACTCCCTACTGGGGCGTCGAACTGACGGGCTGGGGCTATTACATCGAGCGGAGGTGGCAGCGGATTCATGATCCGTTGTTTGCGACGGCGCTGGTCGTGACTGATGGCGAACGGACTGCAGCGCTGCTGACGCTCGACTTGATGCTGATTGACGAAGCGTTCACTCGCCGCACGCGCGAGATGATCACGGCGGCTACAGGCATTCTGGGGGACGCGATCATGCTGACCTGTTCGCACAGTCACAACGCGCCGGCCGCCGGCGGCCTGCGCGGGGTTGGTGAGTGCGATCCGCAGTATGAAGAGTGGGCGAGCAAACAGGCTGCGACCGCGGCGATTCAAGCCTGGCAGCAATTGACGCCGGCGCGCGTTTCTCAAACCAGCATCGATGTGCCCGGCATCAGCTTCAACCGCACCCGCAACGGCGGCGTGGTTGATTCGCGGCTGACGCTTCTCAGGATTGATCGAAATGATTCAGGCCAGCCGCTGGCCATCGTGGCGAACTTTGGTGCCCATCCGACGCTCACGACAGAGTTGCGCCCTTGGGATGTTAGCCGGGATATTCCTGGCCTGGTGTGTGATGGCCTGGAAGCAGCGTTCCCCGGAGCGACTGCCTTGTATGTGCAAGGCGCTTGCGGCGATGTGAACTTCCTGCGTGAATACATTTCGCTCGACCTTTACCAAGAACCGGCCCAACGATTGGTTGCCGCTTCTTGTGAAGCATTGACCCCAGCAGTGGAGATACAGCAACCGGTCATTGCCTGTTCACAAGCGATGGCTGAACTTCCCACGCGCCGCTGGACGCGCGAAGAAATCGATGCCGACCATCGCGAAGCCCAGCGCCGTCTCGATCAAGATGACATCAGTGGTTGGCGAGAGACCATCGGCCGTTCGATGACGAATCGTCCCGATGACATGGTAAAGCGGCACGGTGGCGACGAACGGAAAGCCGTCCACGCGATGTGCCGCTTTCACTTGGAGTGGACGGAACTGATGCTGCAGGACTTTCAAACTCGCACCGAAGTCTTACCCACCGAAGTGCAGGCATTGCGGATCGGCGACATGTACATCGTCGCTAACAGCAGCGAGTTCTTCAGCCCGTTTGCACTCGATATTCGCTCGCGAGCGAAAGTGCCGCAGTTGATGTTTGCCTGCTATGCCAATGGGCGGATCGGTTACCTGCCCGATGCCCACGATATTGCGGCCAAGAGCTACGCCGGCTATCAATCGCCCAAGTATTGCAACCAGTTTCCGTTTGTGCCGGAGTCGGGGGCGGTGATGTGCGAGGCGATGCTCAGCGTCATCAAACGCTGTCGCGGGGCGTAGGGGTCGGGAGTCTTTGGCGAGTAAAGTCTTTCCACTCGGCAGAATCTTCTTTCGCCAAAGACTCCCGACCCCGGCTTGTTAGCGCGATTCCGAAATCAATGTCCGCTGCACAAAGTCCTCATCCAGCGTCACACCCAAGCCAGGCCGGTCGGGGACTTCGATCCAGCCATTGACGGCTTGCACCTTCTCGTGCGTCAGTTCGTGCCGGAGGGGAGAATCTTCGACGCAATCTTCAAACAGAAACGCATCGCGGCTGGTAGCGAGCCAATGCAGACTGGCCGCGACGGTCACGGGGCTGGTGTAGCAGTGATTGCAAACGCGGGCGCCGATCTCTTCGACCCGCTGGCGAATGTAGAGCGAATCGGTGAAGCCGTTCCGCGAGAGATCGACCTGATAGACATCGAGGCAGCGGCCATCGATGAGCGGCCGAAAGGCTTGCCGGCCGCATTCTTCTTCACCGGCAGCAATCGGAACCGGCGAGCGATCGCGGAGCCAGCGATAGCCTTCGTAATCATCGGGCTGGAGCGCTTCTTCGAGCCAGCCCGGGCGAAACTCCGCAAAGGAGTGCGCCCTCTGCAGCGCCGTCCGCGCATCCCACACGCAGCCGGCGTCGATCAGCAGCGTGCCATCGGCGCCGAGTCCCTCTCGTGCGCCGCGGACGAGATCAATATCGAGCGCTTCGTTCTGCCCCATCGGCTCCCAGCCAAATTTGATCGCCTGATAGCCGGCGTCCCGCCACCGCCGCGCGATGGCAGCGGTTTCTTTCCCATCCTTGCCAAAGAGAATCGAAGCGTACGCCAGGATCCGCGAGTGATGTTTGCCGCCAAGCAAACGATGGATCGGCTCGCCATAATGCTTGCCCTTCAGGTCCCACAATGCCATATCGATGGCAGCCATCGCGGTGATTGGCACGCTCCGCCGGCCGGCGTACATGGTGCGACGATACATCAGTTGCCAAAGCCGTTCCGTCTCCAGCGGGTTCTCACCGATCAACAGTTGCCGCAGACCGGTGGCGATGTTGTGGCTGAACGGCGCGTCGATGACAGCCTTCACCATCTCGGGCGAAGAATCCGCTTCGCCGATTCCTTCGAGACCCGTATCGGTGCGGACACGCACCAGCACGGAATCCTGGCTGCTGGCCGTTTTGGCAATGACGTTTTTGATCCGCAAAACCTGGCAGACGATTTCAGTGATTTTCATGGGTGTTGATTCAACGAGAGACAAAGAGAAACAGCTATGTAACATCTCGACCAACCACCACGATGTGCTGTCCCCGCGGCACGCGCGCAACCCAAGCCTGCGCGAGGACAACGCCATCGATACCCGCCCGCGCTGGCCAAGGATCCTGGTCGATATGATCGAAGTCATGCAACAGGCCGACGGTCTGCCCGCGCTTCACTGGCGTGCCGCAGTCGAGCAGCGGTTCATAATGTCCGGCGAAGGGGGCGACCGTGAAGCAATCGCGGTCCACCATTTCCAGCTTCCGCTGTGTCCCCGCTTTGTGAAAGGCAATCGGTTCGATCGTGCCTCGCAGTTGCCCTTGATGAATGGCCGCGGCCAACACGCCCTGACGGCCGTAGCGAACCCCTTCGGTGCAGACCGCACTGCCCCAGCCAAGTTCGGTTCCGACCGTGATTTTCCCCAGGCGCTCCGCTTCGCTGGGTAATAACCCGGGCGTGAGGTTTTGATAGACCATCAGCGCCGGCGTGCCGAACCAACGGGCGGTTTCTTCGATCTCCTGGGCGAGGGCCGGATCTTCGACAGGATGATAATTCGCGCAGATGGCGAACCGGGCGACATCGCCGCCGGAATGCAGGTCGAGAACCACATGCACTCGCGGCCAAATGTGTTCGCGAACGAAGGCAGCAATGCGGTGCGTGATGCCCGCGAGGGCCGGCGTTGTCCCGGCACCAGGCACGAATGCGCGGTTAAGGTTCACGCCGTCATCGAGCGTGCTTTCGCGGGTGCCTGCCAGGAAGGCGGCCGGGTTGAGCACGGGAATCAAGATAATCCGGCCGATAACATCGGCCAGTTTGATTTCGCGAATCAGATGCTTGAGAACCACGGGACCTTCATACTCGTTGCCGTGGTTCGAGCCGGTCGCCACCAGTCCTTCATCCGGTTTTGCATTCGGCCCGACGAAGACCGTGAGGGGGAGCAAATGATCGCCCCAGATGCTATCGTGTTCGAGCGCGACCCAGTAATCGCGGCGGCCCGGTGAATCGAGATCGAGACGATTGGGGCGGACGATCTGACGCTCAGTCATGGCAGGTATCTCGGCGTGATTGAGAGCGGCAAGCAGGATTTGGCCGCGCGCGAATTCGTGTAAAACGGTTGTCTAAACTATCGGCGAGCGCATCTGACATTCATAGAGGTGGGACCATGACCGGGCAAGACTTATTCAAGTGCGGTTTCGTGTGGTTGGCCTTCGCCGGCATATTCTGCTCGCAGCGCGACTGCGCCGCTACGGACCGGCCCAACATTGTCGTCATTCTCGCTGACGATCTGGGCATCAACGATTTGCACTGTTATGGTCGCGAGGAGCATCAGACGCCACATCTGGATCGGCTGGCGAAGGATGGCATTCGGTTCACTGCGGCCTACTGCGCCCAGCCGATTTGTTCGCCCAGCCGCGCAGCGATCATGACGGGCAAGACGCCGGCGCAATTGCATCTGACGACCTTCTTGCCAGGCCGTCGTGACGCGGCTTCGCAGTTGCTGCTTCATCCGCAAATTCAGCAGCAGTTGCCTCTGGCAGAAACGACCATTGCGGAATACTTGAAAGCGGCCGGCTATGCGACGGCCTGCATCGGCAAGTGGCACTTGGGCGGCGCGGCTTTCGGACCGAAGGAGCAGGGCTTTGACGTAGTTCATGCCGGCAAAGCGAATACGCCGCCGACCGCGACCGAAGGGGGCAAAGGGGAATTCGATTTGACCGCCGCGGCGGAGAAATTCATCACCGAGAACAAAGACCGGCCGTTCTTTTTGTACCTGCCGCACAACAATCCGCACGTGGTGCTGAATGCGCAGCCGGAGTTGATTGCTAAACACAAAGATGCCTTCAATCCAATTTATGCAGCGATGATCGAAACGCTGGATGCGAGCGTGGGACGCTTGCTGGCCAAGCTCGACGAACTCGAATTGCGACAGAAAACGTTGGTGATCTTCCTATCCGATAACGGCGGCCTGCATGTGCCGGAAACCCCCAACACGCCAGCGACGCATAACAGCCCGTATCGCGCAGGGAAGGGCTTTGTGTACGAAGGCGGTCTGCGGATTCCGCTCATCATGCGCTGGCCAGGTGTGATTGCGGCGGATCAAACATCGACGACGCCCGTTATTCAAACGGATCTCGTTCCCACGCTCCTCTCGGTCGCCGGAGCAAAGAGCGAGACTCCATTTGATGGCGTCGATCTGTCTCCCATGTTCGCCGGCAAGAAGATTCCGTCGCGGGCGCTCTATTGGCACTTTCCGCACTACACGAATCAGGGGAGCAAACCGGCCGGCGCGATCCGAGCCGGTGATTGGAAGCTGATTGAACACTATGAAGATGGCCAGGTGGAACTGTTCAATCTGGCAGAGGATCGCAGCGAAGCGACGAACCTGGCCGCGCAAGAGCCCCAGCGCGCGAAGGAATTGCGAGCGCTATTATCAGCCTGGCGGAAAGAAACGGGCGCTCAGGAAAATACGAAGAATCCCACCTTTGACGCAGCAGCACATCGCGTGATCTATCACGACACGGATGTCTCGAAGTTGCAGCCCAAACAGACCGCCGCGGAAACAGCGGTCCCGCTCAAAGGTTGGCGAGACGCGATGGACGCGGCGGTGTCGCGGCGTCCGAATTGAATTAGTAGGCCGGAACAAGCGGTACTCCGCGTAGTTCCGGCATGAATCGCGTACCAACGCCATCTCGACCAACTGCCGGAACTGCGTGAGTACACTTATTCCGGCCTACTTGATCTACTCTTCCACCGCTTCTTTCACCTTCGCGATGAAGTGCGGATTTTTGCCGCCGGTGGAGAGTTCGGCGGCCTTGGCTTCGGCCTGCTTTTTCTGCGTGAAATCGTATTTCGCGATACGCTTCGAAGCCTGGTTGAACACGCCCCAGAACAACTTGAGGCGGGCCGGTTCCTGGCTCTTGGCCCGGCTCTTCCGCTTCGTGGCGGCCTTCTTTTTCTTGACTTTCGCTCCGGCTTCTCCCTCGGCACCGGCTACTTTCTCGGCGCCAGCCGCATCTCCGCGGGCTGCGGCGGCGTCCGACTGTTCACGCAATTCTCGACGATTAACAACTTTTCGTGCCATGGACGGTAGTGCCCTGGAAGACTCAGGAGAGGACCAAATGGAAGGAGAGTAATCTTAACGATTTTCGGTGCAGACTGCCAGTTGGCGTCCCGTTGGTCCAGTGACGTGCGGGAAAACTATTCATCCAGTTCATCGGCAACTGGCGTTGCGCCGGGCGGAGGCGTTCCCCCGCCGGAATGCACGTAGCGAGATCGCAGTTTCGCATATTCGGCCGCATCGGGGAAATCGATTTCCGTTTCGCCGCGCAGCACGGCCTGTTCAAACAGCCGTTCTAAATACGGCCGACACCAGCCGCAGCCCGTGCCCGCCCCAAAACATTCGCTCAGTTGCGCAGGGCGCTTCGGCTTCTCGATCCGAATGAAATTGACGACCTTCCGCCGCGAGACGTGAAAGCAGAGGCAGAGTTCTTCGTCGAGATTCATGGTTGCCTATCGCAATTAGTAGGCCGGAACAAGCGGTACTCCTCGCAGTTCCGGCAGATTTGGGTACCCACGTCAACTCGCCTAATTGCCGGAACTTCGTGAGTACACTTTGTTCCGGCCTACTTAACTAACTTGTCGCCAAATAAAGGGCGATCCGGCAAGCATCGCGGTACATGGCCAAATCGAGCATTTCGCTGGTCATGTGGACGTTCATCTGACCACAGCCGAGCGTGACGGTTGGGATGCCATGCAAGTTCGTCCAATTCGCATCGACGCCGCCGTTGCTGATGGCTTGCAGTGGTTCGCGGCCGATAGCGCGGACGGCCTCTTCGGCGAGTTGCACGCAGGGTGAGTCGGGGGCCAGGCGGAACGATTCGTAATCGAGCCGGCCCTCCACGGCGACAGTACCACGCTTTCCTTCACTGTTTTTCACCTCTTTCGCGGCCCTCTGGAAAGCGCCTTCAATCTCACCAATCAACTTGGCCCGAAACTTGGGATCGTGACTACGGGCTTCGGCTTTGAGCGTGACGAGATCGGTCACGACGTTGGTCGCTTCACCGCCGTGGATGAAGCCGACGTTGCTCGTGCCGCGATTCTTTCCCTTCTCGACCAGCCCATGCCAGCCGCCGCGATGCAAATCGGCGATGGCCAGCGATGCAATCGCAATGGCGCTGATGCCCCGCTCGGGTGCCACGCCGGCGTGACTCGCCTGGCCCGTGATTTTGATATCCATCCGATAACCGCCCGTCGCGCCGATGGTCAGCTTATTGGCCGCTCCACCATCCCAATTGAAAGCCACGGCCGGTTTGCCCAGCAACGGCAGTTGCAGATTGCGGGCGCCTTGCAGGCCGATTTCCTCTTGAATGAACCAGCAAAAGGTGAGGGGCGGATGAGGCAGCTTGTTGCGCAATATCTCGAGCGCAGCAGTCAGAATGGTTGCAGCGCCCGCCCGATCATCGCCGCCCAGGCCCGTCAGCGGATTCGCCGAGCGAATGAACTCACCGTCGCGCACCGGTTGGCATCCAACGCAGATCGGCACCGTATCCATGTGGGCCGAAAGCATCCGTCGCGGCGCCTTTTTGGTTCCGGGCAACTTCAGAATCAGGTTGCCGGTATCGCCCTTGAGAAACGACTTTTGATGCGCGTTGTCGCCGACGATCGCCGACTCCGGCGCACCCGCTTCGAGAAGTTGCTGCTTGATGAACGCGGCAACCTTTCCTTCCTCGCCACTTTTGCCAGGGATGGGCAGCAAGTCGAGGATCAGCTTTTCGGCCCGCGACAGGTCAGGCTCAAACGCGAGCGCTGCAGGGGCTGGGAGGTCGATTCGAGAGTTAGAGGGTTTTTTGGGCATGGCAATGGGGTTGCTTTTGCTGTTCAAGCGATTGCTGGGAGGGCGAGGCTCCTGCGGAGCCGCGTGTTGCGAGTTGACTCTGCTCGCCGCGGCGG
>JAYTUF010000477.1:0-1670 GCA_043744755.1 Anatilimnocola sp. | reverse complement strand
ACTACACCGGCTATCCGCTGGTGCGTCAGGCCCGTGAAATGATCCTCGCGGGTGAATTGGGCGAGATCAACGCAGTTCGCTCGAACTACATTCAAGGCTGGCTGCGAACGAGGCTGGAGTCCAGCGATCAAAAGCAGGCCGCCTGGCGAACCGATCCCAAGAAGAGCGGCGCCGCGGGATGCTTCGGTGATATTGCCACCCATGCTTATAACTTAGGACGTTATATGACGGGCTTGCTCCCCGCCGAGATCAGTTGCCATCTCAAGACTTTTGAGCAAGGCCGAGCGCTCGATGACTATGGCACCGCGCTGATCAAATTCGAGAATGGCGGCTTCGGGTGCGTCACCGCGTCGCAGATCAGCCATGGTCGCGAGAACGATCTGTCGATTGAAATCGACGGCACCAAAGGCGCGATCCAGTGGCGGCAGGAGGAACCCAATGTGCTCACGTTCCGGCAGAATGGGCAGCCCCACAAGTTGTACACTCGCAACGGCGGCCCTTACATCGGCTCCCAATCGGGCGCGGCGAGTCGTTTGCCGAGCGGTCATCCCGAAGCTTTCTTTGAAGCGTTCGCCAACGTGTATCGCAGCGCCTACGACAACATGATCCTCCGCGCGGGCGGACAGAAGTTTGAAAAGGTTGACACGGTTTATCCGAATGTTAATGACGGCGTGGAAGGGATGTACTTCATCCAGCAGGCGGTGGAATCGAGCAAGCAAGGGGGAGCTTGGTTGCCGTTGAAGCATAGGTTGGCGAGGCGGTAGGAAGATGACGCAGCCCATTGAATCCTGATTCATGACTTCTGCCCCTGAACCTGCGAGCAACTCCCGCCGTCTTCTGATATAATCAAGGAGATCGGTGAGGCTTCCGCAGCGGGTTAGGTTTGGGTCTGCGTCCCAAGAGACAGATGCCCAGCCTGGCTAACAAACCGCGTGCTGCCGAGGGATGGCGGCATGCCGGCGATAGCCGACTGGTCGTGTTTCTTCCCTGCGGAGGTGCATTGCATGTCGACGGCAATTCTCCAGCGACCCACGCTGGTTCTCAATCGCAACTGGCAGCCGGTGCGGGTTTCGACCGTCTCGCGGTCGCTCATCCTGCTCTGGAACGGGACCGCCAAGGTGGTCGATCCCAGCGACTTTCAGCAATACGACTGGCAGGACTGGTCGCAACTGCAGCCCGATGAGGGCGAGCCGTTCATTCAAGCCGTTCACTCGCGGCTGCGGGTGCCGGAAGTTCTCTCGCTCGCGGAATACGACCGCCTGCCGCAGATGGATGTGGCCTTCAGCCGCCGCAACCTGTTCAAGCGGGACCATTACCAATGCCAGTATTGCGGAACGCAGCCGGGCGGGGACGATCTGACCATCGACCACGTGTTGCCCCGTTCGCGCGGCGGCCTGAGCACCTGGGAGAATTGCGTGCTGGCCTGCGTGAGCTGCAATAAGCGAAAGGCAAATCACTCGTTCGCGGAAGTCGGCATGAAGCTGAAGCGGACCCCAATCCGCCCCAAGTGGAAGCCGCTCTACGCCATCAGCAGCGTGCCGATCGCCAGCTGGTCGAAGTTTATTAGTGAAGCGTACTGGAATGTGGAACTGGAGCCATAGTCTCCCGGGAGGGCGACTCTTCCGGGAGGGCGACTCTTCCGGGAGGGCGAGGCTCCCGCCGAGCCGCCA
>JAYTUF010000476.1:0-6431 GCA_043744755.1 Anatilimnocola sp. | reverse complement strand
GCACAACTGATGGCGGCCGCATTGGTCGATCAGAAGGGGACGAGCCGGACACCTGTCTTTGACTTTATCGTGAGCGGCAATATTGATCGCTATTCAATTTCCATTGGCGATGTCCGGTACATGAAGCGAAAATACGTCCGCCCGACGCTCTCACGTTCACATGCGATTCTGACTGAGAACAAGCGGCAACTATTTACGCAGGGGAAGATCGTCATTGCAGGGATGACTCGCCGATTGGAAGCGGCATTGGATGATGGTGGACTCGCGCTTGGCGTACAAGTCTTCGCGGCGGCGGAATTGAAGGATGACGCCCGATATCTGTTGGGAATTCTAAATTCGCGCCTTTTGTCATTCCTCTTTCGCATGAGATTCAGGGCAAAGCACCTTGCCGGAGGGTTTCTTGCGATTAACAAAGGGCAACTTACTCAATTGCCGATCCGCGTTCTCGACCTCAAGCAAAAGCGCCACAGGTCACAACATGATCGACTTTTGTCTCTCGTTGACCAAATGCAAGACTTGCAATCCAAAATCGCTGCTGCCAAATCCGACCTCGCTAAAGCCTCCCTGGAGCGGCAGACTACGGCGACGGATCGGCAGATTGATCAGTTGGTTTATGAGCTCTACGAGTTGACGCCGGAGGAGATCAAGATCGTCGAGGAGGCGACGGCGTAAGCGACTATTTTCCAGGCAACACTCGGCGGGCTGGCCGTGTTTTCGTGGGTGGGTGGCTGTGTTTTCGCGATAGCGATAACACGGCCGAGCAGCGATCTCGCTTTCCATGATGACACACCGCGAGCGGCGGGGTGGCCGTGTTTTGTTGGGTGCGTGGCTGTGTTTTCGCGATCGCGATAACACGGCCGAGCAGCGATCTCGCTCTCCATGATGACACCCCGCGAGCGAAGATTCAGCCCAACCATTTCCATAGAATCGGATCGAGCGGGAAGGGTGACGAGCCACCTTCGAACCAGGCAGCGCTGGACCGCTTCAAACGCGGGCAGACGCCACCAGGCCGTGGCGAACTGGATTTAGGTGCAGGTAATCGATCATTTGCAGCAGCGTTTTCAGGCAGGCGATGTTGCGATCGTAACCGCCGCCTGACTGCCAGAAGAGTCGCTCGGCCGCTCAGCCGTGTTATCGCTATCGCGAAAACACAGCCACCCCGCCGAGAACGATTGCGTCGTATTGGGTCATAGCCCGAGTTCCTTCGGCGCGCTTGACTTGAACAAGTGGTTAAAGTGCTGTTGTAGCATTGGTTTTCTCCCGACCGGAATTCCGCCGACCAATCCAGGAAACCAGGCAACCGCCAAGAATCGCCCATAGCGCAGCTAGCAGTGCATGACCGATATCGCGGCAAACGACCCAAGGGATGAGTCGGCGGGGTTGCTGAAGAGCGGGATTCACCGGTCTTGTTCCGCCAGTTAAGCTGCCAACCGGAGCGCCACGCATTGCGGGGAGCCCGCCCATTCCTGCCACAGAACCCGTTACTGGTGGCGGCGACGGGTTCAAGATGCGGCTGTCATAGCTGAGCGCTGTTTCTTGAAAGGTTTGCGGCGAGTCATTGAAGATCCATGATTCGCGGGGCACCACCCACTTATAGAGCATGAACATTCCGTTCTCGATCACCAATTGGGGAAATGCCAAGGCGGAAGAGGACGTTGGGCCGCCGAACGGACTTGGAGAATGTCCCGCGCCCAACACGCAAATCAGCAAATACATCCAGCCGAACCAGGCAAATCCTGCATAAAAATTTCGCCGGTTCGGAAGTCCGACAAATGCCAGCACGGGCGAAATCATCAGGGCGAGCAGAAGGATACTCCAGATGATGGTTACCATCGGCAACGACAGCCCGAAGTTCAAAATACAGGCCAGGACGACCGCGATAATCGCGATTGCGGCCAGTAGTCCTCGGAGGCTGAACCGAATTTGAGGAAGACGCATGATTATTACCCCCACGACGCCGTTGAATTTTCACATAATCGGCAATAGGCGCACTCGCAACCGCTTTTCGTCGATTACAAGAATCGTGCCGCGAAGCAATTCTGACTCGTGCTGTCGCATTGCCGCGACAACGAATCGGTCAATCGCCGGCGGCAAGACATCCTGACCGCGGAGTTGCTCCACGCTTGGCCCCAACGCGCGAGTTAGCGCCAGGGAGGTTCCAAAATCCATGTCATGCGTGAATACCAAGCAATCCGGGGCAAGGGCCTGGGCCATGATTTCCTGGTCGGGCGCATTGTATTACAAACGATGCGAATCCGCGCGGCGGGGTGGCCGTGTTTTGTTGGGTGGGTGGCTGTGTTTTCGCGATAGCGATAACACGGCCGAGCAGCGAACTCGATTTCCATGATGACACACCGCGAGCGAAGATTCAGCCCTGCCATTCCTGACGATGGCGGCAAGGGAGAGGGCGCGGCAAACTTTCTGACCTTCCCGACGTTGTTCATTAGTGACAAACTGTTTGACAACGATTCACGATATGCGTAAAATATGCGCAGCGATCTTTGGCAATTTGTGTAGGCAGAAATCTGACGGTGCGGCGGGCTGGCCGTGTTTTCGTGGGTGGGTGGCTGTGTTTTCGCGATAGCGATAACACGGCCGGGCAGCGAACTCGCTCTCCATCATTATGACACATTGCGAGCGAAGATTCAGCCCAGCCATTCCTGACGATGGCGGCAAGGGAGAGGGCGCGGCGAACTTTCCGAACTTCCTGACGTTGTTCATTAGCGACAAACTGATTGACAACTAATCACGACATGCGTAAAATGTGTGCAGCGATCTTTGGCAATTTGTGTTGGCAGGTATTGGCGGGTGCGGAGTGGCTAGGAGGGGCGTTATCAGGTGGCGAGCGGATCACAGTTCAGCCCCTCACCCCAGCCCTCTCCCCGGCATACCGGGGAGAGGGAGCCAGAGGGGCGGAGCGAGAGACGACACGGACCACCCGGTTGAGTTGTTATCACTTTGTGTTCATAACATCGTTATCAAGTGCTTATAAATACCTGCTAAGATGTTGCCGGCATTGGACTTCGGGATGGTGGGGGCGCGGCGAAAAACAGTGTGATAACTGTTATCACGAGGAAGCCGGGCTGTTCATGCGGTGGCGGAGTAAGGGGTTGCTGAGCCACGCTGCGTCATTGGCTGGTCAGGACCAGGTTGTGTTGGTTGATACCAGCTTGCACGGTGATTTCCAGGGTGCTGGCCTGGTTGTATTTGGCGGGGATGGTTTCGTCAATTTCGTCGATGCGGCCGGGGCCCTTCGGATCAGTGGGGACGGGAACTTGCCGGCCAGTTTTGCGGACCCAGCGGACTTCGACGCGGTGCTTGCCGGGGACCGGGGCGGCGGGACCGGAGAGTTTGTATTGGCCGGCGACGATGGGGCCGCCCACGGTGGTCCCCGCGGTGCCGGGCAAGGGAATGAGCAGGATGGTGCCGCCGTCAATGAGTTGGCCATCGAGCGTGGCGGTGCCTTGGACGATGGGCGTGCTGGAGATGCAGCCGCCGCTGGCGAGGAGGGCCAGCAGGATGAGGGCGAGCCGCATCAATATCCTCCCTCGGCTGGATTGCCGTCGTCGATCCAGATCAAGCGCTGCCAGGTGCCGTAGGGGGCGACGGTGGAGTTGGTGATGGAGTTGGACATGAACTGCACATGCCCATCGACGAACACCGCGAGCACGCCGCCAGGATGGCGACTGCGGGCGGCGGCGTAGTCGCTCTGACCCATGCCGGGGCCGGGGGTACAGGGGAGGTTCTTTTGCGGTTGGTTGTGGGGCGAGCCGGGGGGACAAAAACCGGGATGCCAACTGACCATGTTGTCGGGGGCCGTCGAGTTGGGGCCGGTTGTGGCATGCAGGAACTGACAGCCGGCCTGATTGGTCCAGAAGTTTCCGCGGTTGTCGTTTTCGGAAACGCCCCGCAGGTATTCGGCCACCGCGATCGTCTGGCTGGTGCCGTCTTTAATAAGTGACAGCCTGGTCCCATCGCCATAGCCAAACACGGCCGCACGCTGGGAAGGGAGCGGGACGACGAGCGTTTGCACGCCCACCTGTGTACCGCTTTCATTCACGGTTCCTTCACCGGTGGTCAGGCCGGAGAAGAAACCGAGGTAGTTGGTCTTGGGCAAACGGAGCGTCGCGTTGGCGATCACCAGGCCGCTGGTCAGAGCGTCGCTGGGACAAAGGAGCACGGGGAGCGGAGCGCCCGAGATCGTAGTAAAAGCAGCCGGTTGGGGACTTTCCCAGGGATTGCCGGCGGTGAGAAACCGCGGGCCGCTGATCGAATCGTGATAGCTCTTTTGCTCCAAGTGCGGCAGGATGATGTGCAGGAAATAGACGAATTCGTAGTACTGCAATTGCGGCAGGTTCGGCGTATATGACCACCGGCCGGACGCGGCGACGCCGGGCGGCAATTTGCCGAACGTCGATTCATGATTGGCGAGACCGAGCCCGATCTGCTTCAGATTGTTGTTGCACTTCGTCCGCCGGGCTGATTCGCGGGCGGCTTGCACGGCCGGCAAGAGGAGCGCCACCAAGACCCCAATGATGGCAATCACGACGAGCAGCTCGACCAGCGTAAAGCCCCGCGCTCGATCTCGAAACACACGCTGATCGCGCTGCATAAAACTCGCCTTCCCATCAGCAACTTTTTCGGAACAGGAGTCGTGAGACTGGCACCTGCGAAGCATAACACGAGCCGGCTGCAAACTCACGAACCATTCTTGCCCAGCGTCCTGATTTGGCGGACGCTGCCAGCCGCGCTACCGTCTCCGATGACCGCGAGCGCCAACCAGCGGCGGAGCACGTCGGCCCGAATTACCCCCCGTGGCCGCGCAAATTGTCTCAGGTAGGGCGGGCTTCCTAGCCTGCCCTTCCGCGGGATTCAATTTCGGCCGGGCTGGGAAGCCCGGCCTACAGGCAGAAGTGCGTTGCCCTGAATAGCCCCCCGCTTGACCACGCTGATAACCGTTTTCGCGCGCTTTTTCGCCGCGCATCCGCCGTCCCCAATATCTTGCTAGATAACACTTTATCGAACAATCATAAGCACTTTATAACCATTTACTGAACACAAAGTGATAACAACTCGACCGGGTGGGGTGAGTTCACGTGGCCAAGCGCTGGAGTCCCGCCTTCAGGCGGTCCCCTCCTCAGCCGCCTTCGCCAATTCCTGCCAACACAAATTGCCAAAGAACGCTGCGCATATTTTACGCATGTCGTGATTACTTGTAAATCAGTTTGTAATTACTGAAACTCGCCGGACACTCGAACGTTGTGACCGCCGCCGCGAGTTTTCTATCTTTCTGAAGTGCCATATGCCTGTCACTCACCCAGTCCGCAGGTGTCGGCGGGGTGGGTGGCTGTGTTTTCGCGATAGCGATAACACGGCTGTGCAGCACTCTCGGCTTCCATTTTCATGAGACTTGCGTTTTCGCGCGCAGGGCATTCAGATTCCACAATGAGCCGGGAGAATCGCCAGCGTTGCCGTCGAGACATCAATGCGTCTGGTCACGCGCATGAGCTGACGTTCTCTTGTTTTCAACGATTTCGCTTTCTGCAAGCCGACAGAACGTGTCATAATGGAACGGGAGTTCGCAGCTCGGCCGTGTTATCGCTATCGCGAAAACACAGCCACCCGCCGCAGGCTAGCGCCTGGCGGCTGATACAGCAGGCGGGAAGCCGAGATGGTTCGAGCCACTAACGGGAAAAGGATGCCACCATGTTGCGTTCGTTATTGATGGGTTCGTTAGTCCTAGCATTTGCTGGCGCGGGCGCAGTCGGACAGGAGACCCGCAAGATCGAAGTCCGCGCCACCGGCGAAGTCACCGTGGCCGCCGATGAACTGACGCTTCCTATCGAACTGATTACCGGCAGTGAAGACTTCGCCGCCCTCAAGCAGCGCAACGATTTGCTCCTCGGCCAGCTGTTCGACTTGCTGGCAACGCATGGAGTACATCAGCCAGAGATTGATTCCACGACGGGCACATTCGACTTCTCGCCCGACGAGCCGTATCGCAACTACAACCAAAAGGGGCAAGTGCAACAGGCTTTCAAACAGCCGGCCCCCAACGATCCCTTCGGCGAACCGAAACTGCCGGGCGTCGAGAAGAGCATTCGCGTCCCCATGCATCTCAGTCGGCGAGTAACACTTAAGTTCACGAACGTATCGCAAGCGACCAAGCTACTCGCCAAACTCACCGCCCTCGACGCCGTCAAAAAGTCCCGCGAACTGCGGCTCTCGCCATTGCAAGCCAGCGTGAAAGATGCCGACAAACATCTATCCCGCGCCCGCAAAATGGCCGCGCAAAACGCCCTGGCAAAAGCCATACTACTAGCCGACGCGAGTAAACTTAGGCTCGGCCCCGCGCTCAGCATCATTGAAGAAACCAATTCAGGCCATTCCCGCGCCGTCTATTTCCCCGCCGGCGCCGATCCCTTCGGCCG
>JAYTUF010000475.1:0-6441 GCA_043744755.1 Anatilimnocola sp. | reverse complement strand
GATCAAAGCAAAGAAAGAGGCCTTCTTCAATTCCCCCCATTCGGCAAAATCACGCTAGCAAATCCCCGGAACCGGAATTAGCGTTTTCGGCACTAGCCCACGGTTCGTCGGCGAGAACCGGACACTAGCGCGTGCCGGCTGATGAAGGGATTAGTAATGCGGCTCGGCTACAACACGAATGGCTGGGCTCATCATGATCCCTTTGTCGCCCTGGATCTGATCGCCGAACTCGGCTATCGCAGCGTGGCCATCACGCTCGATCATGGCCCGCTGAATCCGTTTGCTCCTGAGTTCTCAACTAGTATTCAGCGACTCCGCGAAACCTTGCAGCGGCTACAGCTCGCATCCGTGATTGAAACGGGCGCTCGCTATTTGCTCGATCCGCGCCGCAAACACCAGCCGACGCTCCTTTCCGCCGAGGCTGCCGACCGCGCGCGACGGCTCGACTTTCTGCAGCGAGCGTTGCAAGCAGCCGCGGAACTGGGCAGCGATTGCGTTTCGCTCTGGTCAGGCACGACGAGTGACGCAGCCGATGATCAAACGCTCCTCGATCGTCTTGCGGGTGGATTGCACATCTTGTTGCCAGAAGCGGAACGATTGGGAGTATCGATCGGATTTGAGCCGGAGCCGGGCATGTTCATTGATTCGATGAGCCGGTTTCAAAGGCTCCTCGAATGGGTCGATTCGCCGCGCTTAAAATTGACGCTCGACCTGGGACATCTTTATTGCCAGGGCGAAGTCCCAATCGCCGATTACATCGCCCGCTGGAGCTCGCGGATCGTCAACGTCCATGTGGAAGACATGCGAGCCGGCGTCCACGAACACCTGATGTTCGGCGAAGGTGAAATGGAATTCCCACCCATCATCGCCGCTCTCGGCCGCTCCGGCTATCGCGGCGGCGTACACGTGGAGCTGAGTCGCCACAGCCACGAAGCGCCCAGCGCCGCCGCCAAGGCGTACCATTTTCTAGCACCACTCGTCAAACCCTACGCAACCGCTTAGCGAAGCTCTGCTGTCTTTGCCTTTCACTCCGCATTCCGCACTCCGAATTCCGCACTTCCTCATCTTTGAAGAGCCGAATCACTCGCTTCACTCGAGGCCCGCCGCCGATGCCCACGGAGGATGATATTTCTTGCCCGCGAATCGCGAGCAAACCACGGCGCCGGAACCTGCCGCGGTGAATCTGGATCGAGGGCGTAGCTACGGAACAAGGCCGTTCGGGCTCTTCGCTGCGGAGCGTGCCGCTGTGAATATCAAACGGTTTGTCGTTGCCGGCCTGGTGATTGCTGTCGGTCTCGCCGCGGCTTGGCCCTTTCGCCACGTGCGGTCCTCTGCCCCACAGGTGCTCTCGATCAATCACGAGACGGGCGATTCAACTTGGTCGGTTCCGCAGGACTTGACTTTGCAAGTCAATCCGCAGTCCGGTTCGTCGCCGGTGCCTGAACTTCCTTCCGCCACTAGTTCAGCGGGTACGCTCACTCGCCCCGCGTCGTTCAACTCCGGAGTGGGCAATGAACCACCGCTGGAATCCTTGCCCGCGCCGCCGTTCTTGCCGATGTCGTACGAATCACTGCTCGTGCCCGTCGGTTCAAACAGCAAACCACCCCGCTCGCGCGAACCGCTCGTTCACGAACCACTCTTGCCCTCGGCGGACGAACGCGCGGAGATCGCTCGCGAGAAGCCCGGCCCACTCTGGCGAAAACATCGCATCGTGGAAGGCGACACGCTCACCCGTTTAGCCCAGCGCTATCTCGGCGAGGCCTCTCGCGCGGGAGAAATTCACGTTGCCAATCTCGATTGCCTGGCCAGCCCGGAGATCATGCCGCTCGGCGTCACGCTGCTCATTCCGCCGCGAATTGATCCGACGAAGACGTCGCCGTAGTGTCTGTCAGATCAACCCAAACTTCTTGCGCAGCAACCACTCGCTGGCGAGCAAGCCAACGAACACCATCGGCAACCAAGGCAGATTCCAGAGCGGTTCCGGCGGCAACGACTCCACCCGCACATGGCGGCCCGGCGGCAACTCAGCGAGCAACTTGCCGGACGTGTTCACCCGATAAAACTTGCCGTCGCTGGCCTTCGCCGCCGCCTGCAGATCGGCCGCCTTCATTTGCACTTCGGCTAACTCGCCCGGCGGCGATTGCACTTTGAACTCACGACTGGGGGGCCGACCGGGAAACACCGGCGACGCAATCCAAGCCCGATACCGCCCCGGCGGCAGCGCCTCGACGACTGCTTCAAACACGCCGCGGTTCAGCGCATCGCGCCGCAGACGCACGCTCCGCCGTTGCCCCGCATCGTGCTGCACAATGCATAGCACGCCGTCGTCTTCGGCCGGTGAGTTGCGATCATCGAGAAACCGCGCTCGCAGCCGAATCGCTTCTCCCTGTTGATACTCTTCACGATCAGCCGTCAGTTCCACCCCGTCCGCTTCGCCCAGCAACTTTGACCGGCTGAGATAGCGAATCGTCTGAATCCAATACCGCGCGAAATAGATGTCGCCGGCGCGGAACCGCCAGCGATACGTTTCGTCGGTTGCGTGAAACACCACCTTCCCCGCCCCCTGAAACTGCAGCGTGATGACCGGCAGCGGCTGATTATCGATGCTCCGCAATTCAGGATGCTCGGCCAGCACGCGCACGCCGGGCCGCAGGTCCGAAGTATTTACCAGCCAGCGCAATGGTGAGAGCGTTTCGTTCCACAGCTTGAGATTCTCCGCCGGCGTATCCGCCAGTTGTAGCGCGGGACTATTCACACCAAGTGGAGTGAGCTGCGGGCGGAAGTTGCCTTTGACAACGGCATCCGCATCGGGCACCACGAACGAATCGATGTTAGCTGGGAGCAGCGCGGCTAGTGGCGTATCGCGATAAGCAAGCGGCATGTACTTCGGTCCCGCCATCAGCACCAAGCCGCCGCCGCGGATGTTGACGAACTCATAGATGTTCTCCAGCACCGATTGCGTGAGCAGCGCCGGGTTTACATCGCCGAGAATCAGCACGTCGTACTTGAACAACTCCTCGCGGCTGACGGGAAACACCGCCGTCGCGGACTTATCCGTCTCGACATACTCCACATCCGCCTCTTGCAACACGGACCGAAAGCCTCGCTCGTCACCTTCTTGCCCGGGCCGATTAAGTTCTCGTTCGAGGACGTTCTTCAGATAACGAAACTCGTAATTGGGATAAGACTGAGCCAACAGCACGCGGAGTTTCTCTTCGCGCACGGCCACGCGGCGAGTCAGCTTATTGTTCGTCGTGTTCATTTCTCGCGGCTGCGGCTCGACCTGCACCAGAAAATCGAAATCCCCTTGCTCCGTGGGCCGCGTGCTGAGCCGCACGACTTGGGATACTTCATCGCCCGTCACTTGCAATGTTTGCTCGGTCAGCGGTTCCTCTTGTCCCTCGCGAAATAGACGAACTTTCACCGCACCCTGATAGCCGCGCGACGCGAGCCGGAATTCAAAGTTAATCGCATCGCCCAGAAACACGGCTTCGTCGGCGAGCAGGTCAGCCAGTTGCAAATCGATCGAGGGCCGTTCATTGCCCAGGCCGACGAAGTACAACGGAATCGATTTCCGCCGGGCATAAACGGCCGCATCTTGCAGCGAACTCCCTTCCGTCGTGATGCCATCGGTGAACATCACAATCGCCGCCGTCGGTCGGCCGCGTTGCAATTCGATCAATTCTCGCAGGCTATCTCCCAGCCGACTCGTCGGCAGTTTGGCATCGAGGGCTTGGATGTTCTGCGCGGGCGAAGTTGACTCCGACTCCAGCGTCCGGGCCGGCGCTGAGACCTTCACGACCTTCAAGCGATAACGACTCGATAGCTCTTTCAGCAGCTTCTGGTCATTTTCAAGCAGCAACGTCTTCGCGATATTCAGCCGCGACAGCTCCGCAAGCTTCATACTCTTCAGCCGAGCGCTGAGGTTTGCGCGCAGCGAAGCATCTTCAATTTCATCGGCCAGGCTCATGCTCGCGGAGTCATCCAGCAGCAGCACCAGATCGGGCAGGTCGGTGCGATGTTGTTGCCACGTCCATCCTAGTAACATCCAACCCAGGAGTAACAGTAACGAAACGCGAATCGCCGCGAGCAGGGTCTTGCCGAGCCGTCCCGCGGCTTCGCGTTCGCGCGCATAGATCGCGACCACCCACGCCACGCCGACAATCAACAGCAGCCAGAAACACCAGACGGGCCAGGGCCAAGTGGAATCGAGCGAGTGTTCGAGAGCGTTGACGCCGCCAGCGGTCTCGTCGCCGCTGAGCCAACGGACCACCCACTGTTTGAATGACTCGTTCATCGCACACCTCGCCCGAGATGCCACGCGACGAAGGACTCTGCCAAGAGCAGGCCGAACACGCCCAACAACAACTCGCGAAACCACGACTTCGGCGGACCGAATTGACCTGCAGACGCCGATGACGCCGCAGCGCCCGTTGCTTGTAATGTTTCGGGCAAAGTATCAAGCGCGATGCGATCCAGATTGCTTTCGCGCGTATCAGGATTCACCACAAAGCTCGCCAGCTTTGGCTCGCCGGACTCGGTTGAATGCAAGGCAAACGCGCCGCTGCGACTCTGCCCCGGCACGACCCACCGCGTGCGGCCTTGGTCGTCGGTCACAGCCAGGCGATCTTCGGTGCCATCTGGTTTCTTCAGAATCACGACGGGCTTGGCGAGCGCACCGGCGAGCAAACCTTCCACCGCTTGTCCCACTTCCGCCGTCCGGTCCCGATCTTCATTGGTAGCGACAAATGCCGCAGCCTCTTGCATCAGCGGCGGAAAGCTGGGCCAGGTTGACAACGCAGACCAAGGCCGCGGCGGATCAACCGTCCGATCAACAGACAGTGGCGACGACGCAATCGCCAGCAGCAAGCAGCGGCCACGGCCATACTCACGTTCGAGGAATATTGGATCACCGCTGGAAAGTGCGACAGCGGTGCGGGCCTCCGGAAGAATCGCTAGTTGGTGATAAGTCCAAACCGGTGTCGTCAGTAGGCCCGACCGCTGATGACCACGAAAGGCCGCGATCAGCGGATGACGATACTGCAGCGGATTAACCCGCAGTTCCGAACCGCGTTTCAATTCACCGATGGTCGCCGGCAGCAGCGGCTTCTCGCCCGCGAGCGCTTCGTTGTAACTGGCGCCTTGCACCTGGTCGCCGAGCAGCACCCACAGATTGCCGCCGCGCTCGACATACTGCCGCAGCACTTGCCCTTCGTTCTGGCTCAGCCGGCCGACGTTGCAGAGGGCGACGATGTCGTGCTGACTGAGATCCCCTTCGATCAATTCACTCTCCGTCGCGCGGCGAACGTCAATCTTTGCTGAGTTATCCTTCTGCGGCCGCAGCGCGAGCATCAGGTGATCGGCTTCGCCATATCGACCTTCAATGCAGAGCACCGACAGCGCCCGCCGAACGTTGACCCACCGCCAGCGATGGTTATCCACTGGCAATTGATCGTCAAGCAGCAGGGCTTCGACCACATGTTCACCCGCGGTATCGATCCGCTGCACAAACGACAAGCTCGCCCGGCCGTTCGCGGGGAGATCGGCCCGTTGTTCGCCCACGCGTTGACCATCGATCAGCAGGGCCACCGTCACTCGCTGCGGCGCTGCGGCGGCAGTTGCTTCCGCAGCAGTTTCGTTTTTCAGATCGACGCGAAATGTCGTTGGATCGTGCAAAGTCACCCAGGGTGATTCAGCGACTAATTCCGTAATCGCATGATTCGATGCGCCTGGTTGGCCGACGTCCACAAGCGAAACATCGATCCCTTTTTCCTCCAGCTTCGCGAGCCGCTGCAGACATTCGGGCGTGCTGACATCCGCCCAGGTGTTCTTGCCCAGATCCGTGAAGAAGACCACCCGCCTCTGCGGCAACACGCCGTGCTTCTTCTCGGCTTCGCTCAGTGTTTGTTCAATCGCCTGCAGCGTGCCGAGCAGATTGGCGGTCCCATGCGTGAGGGCCAGACCGGCCAGTTCTTGTTTCACATCATTGGCTTCAAACGCAGGATCGCCAATGATCGTCTGCGTCGGCTGTCCCATCAGCAAGATCGAATAGCCTGTTCCTTGACCATTCCCATCGATGACTTCGCCGGCCAATCGCCTTGCTTCATCGAACCGCGAGACTCCCGCCGCGCGATAGTCCATCGAGAACGAACCATCGATCACCAGCAGGCAGTGACCACGGTCGCTCAAGCCTTGTCCGGTCAACCCTCGCCACAACGCGGAACCAATCTGCTGCGGATTGGCGAGTGCGAGCGCGAGAACCAGCGGGATCGCAACTCGGAGCGCCAACAGCAACCATTGTTCAAGTCTGATCCGCCGCGAGTGCTTCTGCATCGCCGCGAGTAGAAACGTCATCGCCGCCCAGCGCGTCTCCCGAAACTGCCGCCGCGTCCACAGATGGATCAGCAATGGCAACGCCGCCGCCGCGGCCCACCACAGCAT
>JAYTUF010000474.1:0-6446 GCA_043744755.1 Anatilimnocola sp. | reverse complement strand
TGTTTGGATTCGCCGGGCACTTCGATGGCCAGACCAACCGGCGGATCGGTGTTCGGGCTCGCCGATTCCGTTCCCTTGTTGCGACGAGCAAGATAGATCGTGCCCAGCAGCGCGCAGACAAAGCCAATTGCAATGATCTTGCCATGCGACTGCAGCCAATCGCCGCTCTTGCCGTCACTCTTCTGCTGACGAGCTTCTGCCCGTTGCCGGCGGAGTGAACCGGGCGACGGCTTCTCGTCTGCAGACTTAGCGGCCAGCGTCTCAGCAGCGGGCTTGGTAGCCGGGACCGAAGTTTCCACCGCTGAGAGCAGGGTCTTCGGCCGGTCGGCTGTTGAATCGGACTTGGCTGAGGCTTTGGGTTCAGCCTTCAGTTCTGGTTTTGTATCAGGCTTGGCTTCTGCCTTGAGTTCGTTCTTGAGTTCGACTTTGGCGGCAGGAACGTCGGTCGCCGTAGCGGCCTCTTTGATAGCATTCTCGATTGCCGCGGGGAGTAAACTGCTCACAGTTGGCGGAATCGCAGGTTCGATCGCAGCCTTCGCTGCTTGTGGATATTCTGACTTGCTGGCGGCGGCCACACCTAGTGCGAGCGCTGACGTTGACAGCGGCGTTGAAGTCTCGAAGAGCCCCGTGGTGGTTCGCGGCCAAGAGTCGAGCAGCGGCGAGGGGGCCGACGGGAAGGTTCCCGCGAGCGGCGACACCTCAACAGGCGCCGGCATTAGCGATGCTGACGACAGGGGCGCAGTTACGGGCGCAGGGAGCTCCTGCGGCGGTTTGATCAACGCAGCCGGCGAACGATTGACGTCCGCCAACTGAAACAGCAGCGGCATCTCGCGGCCGTGCTGCTGGCTAGCCGCGGCCTCGTTGCGAACGGGCCACGCTGTGCCGGCCGATGACGTGCCTTTGAACGAAGATTGGGTTGCATTCTTCATGAGTGGGGGAGTCCTTTCCCCGTCTGCCACGGGGCAGATCACGTTACCGCGCGACTAGTCTGACGGCGCGCGAAGGAATGTTGTCGCCTTCCCTATATCGGTAATGGTTGTACCGGTCTTGAGGTTTAGCGCAACTTTGCGGGAGAATATCGCCGCTGGGCTAGCGACGCTGGTGTGCGGCTGGGGCGAGTTTCTAACTTGCGCGTGGGGCAAATATCTAACGTGCCCGCCACTAGTCAGCCGGCTTCAAGTGCCGAGTTCACCCCCATCGCGACTAGCTGACGCGGATTACTCCGCCGTCACCCGCTCGCCAGCGATGGCGCGAATCCCTTTTAAGTCCAGTTTACCTGTCCCCAAAATCGGCAGCTCCGCAACCTCCACGAAACTATCCGCCGAGGGAATGAATAGGTTCGGCAAGCCTGCGGCGCTCAGGCCCTTCCGCAACTCATCAGGAGTCTTGCCGAGTTGCGTGTGCAGCACGATTAGCCTTTCCCCCTTTTTGGAATCAGGAATCGCGGTGACGACCAGCGGTTGCTTTTCGAGATCCCCGCCAACCAGGCCGCAGAGGATCTCTTCGATCTTAATATGCGGCACCATCTCGCCGCCAATCTTGCTGAACCGGCTCTCGCGGCCGGTGATGAAGATAAAGCCCTCGGCGTCGATGTAGGCAATGTCTCCCGTTTGATACCAGCCATCCTTGATGACGGACGCAGTCAACTCCGGCTGATGCAGATAGCCCTTCATCACGTTGGGGCCGGTGATCCAAAGCATGCCCGATTTCTCCGCGCCGAGGACCGCGCCCGTTTCAAGATCAGTGATCTTGGCTGAAACGCCCGGCACCGTGCGGCCGACAGACCCTTCCTTCCGATCGACTTGAAAATTATCGATCGACCGCGTCGGCGGCACGTTAACCGAGACCAGCGGCGAAAGCTCCGTCGTGCCATAACCTTCCACCGGCCGCACGCCAAAGCGGTCTTCAAAGGCTTGAATCAAATCGGCCGGCAATTTTTCCGCGCCGGCAACGACAACGTCCAGCGTCTTGAAATCTTCCGGCTCGATCCGTCGCACATAACTACGCAGGAACGTCGGCGTGCTGAGGAGCAGCGTGCCCCCTTGGCGTTTGACGAGCTTGCCGACGAGCTTCGCATCGAGCGGGCTGAAGTGATATGCGCCTTTGATATCGAGCGCGGCCGGTCCCCACATCGTCACCGTGTAACCGAATGAATGAAAGAACGGCAGGATGCCGATCAGCACATCGCTGGGCTTGAGATGCACCACCTGGTCAATGGCATCGACGTTGGTCGCTACGTTGCCGTGAGTCAGCATCACTCCCTTCGGCGTGCCCGTCGAACCTGACGTGAAGATGATGGTCACCACGTCGTCGCTCTTTACGCGCCCGAGGCCGAGCGACATCTCCACGACGCTGGCGGGCAGTACGTAGGTCTGCATGGCGGCAATGCCTTTGTCCATCGCCGTCGGTTTGTCCTTCAGCGTTTCGAGCTCGACGATCTCCGCGTTGAGTTTGAACTCCATCTTCTCCATGAACCGTTTGCTGGTCAGCACATGCTTGATGCCCGCTTGCTCGATGCAGGCGTTCATCACCTCTGGCGAGACCGTGTAGTTCAAGTTCACCGCAATCCGCTTGTCGAGCGCCAGAGCCATGTTCACGAGAAAGCCCGGCGCCGACGGCGGCAGCAGCACGCCCACGTATTGCTCATCCGGCTTGATGACATGCCGCCGCAGCAGCCGGCGGAGAATCAGCGCGCGGATCAGTGTATCGCCGCCGCTGAGATCCGCTCCCATCGAGTCGGCGATTTTGGACTTCTTCAGCCGTTGTTTGCAGCGGCGAATGAACTGGCGGGCGAGTGTTAGCATGGAAGAGGTACTCTGCTTCACGGCGACGGCCCCCAGATCGAGCACGGCTTGGCGAATCTTGTGAATATCGCGCGGCTCGTTAATCGCAGGGCCAAAATGAATGGATAAAGGATAAGGAATTCGCTTGGGCCACTTCCAGAAAAACTTGTTCCCCTCGAAACTGAAAATGCTCCCCCACAGCCCCTCGAAATAAACGGGCACGACGGGCACGGTTGTCCCTTCGAGGATTTTCATCATACCGGGTCGAAAGGCCTGCACCTGCCCCGACCGCGTCAAGCCACCCTCGGCAAAGATGCAGACCAGCTCGCCCTGATTGAGCGCCTCGCGAGCCGCTTTGAAGGCAGTGACGACCATCTTCGGCTTGGTTGGATTAATGGGAATCACACCGAACAGATTCGCCAGCCACTTGAGCCAGCGATTTTCAAGATTCGACGACAGAGCCACCATGCGAATCGGCCGCGAGCTGGCGAGAACAAGTAGTATGCCATCGACCCAAGTGATGTGATTCGGCACGAGCATTGCGCCCCCTTCGCGCGGCAAATTCTCGCGGCCGAAGACGCGAATGCGATAGACCGTCATGCTCAAGAGCCAGACCGCGAATCGAATTGTCGCCTGCGGAATCAGCCAGACGATGTAGATGAAGACGGGAATTGTCAGCAAGCCTGCGAGCAGAAAAATATGCTGCGACGTGAGAAGGGGCTGCAGCGCGGACACTGCTGGATCGCTGCTCTTCCAAAATGGCAAGCGCAGCACGGCGAACAAGACGGACGCCAGCAAAATGCCCGAGAAGGTCATCAGATTATTCGCCGCCAGGATCGAGCCCCGCTTATCACGCGGGCTCCGTTGTTGCAGATAGGCTTCGAGCGGCACATCAAATAGCCCGGCGCTCGCACCCAGAAATGCGAGTAGGCAACAGGCCCAGACGAGGCCTCCGGAAAATTTCGATCCTGCCTCGAACAATTCGCCCGGCACCGTGAACAGCAGCATGGAACCAATGGCCATGCCGAAGGCACCGAGCGGCAACAGACCCAGCTCGACATGATCCCCCGACCAGATCCCGGCCAGCACACTCCCCACGCAGACGCCGGCGATTAGCGCAATCAAGAGCGGAATCTTCGCGGTCTCCGTGGTCCCGCCTCCTTCCGCTGCCAGTTGATCGATGTTGAGCTGCGCGATGGATCCAATCGAAAAGAAGAAAGGAATGCCCAGCGCCACCCGCACCAACGCTGGCTGGCTCCAGAGCAACTTCAAATCGCGATACGTCTGCACCGGGAAGGACCAGGGGAACTTTAGCAAGGGATTCCCGGCGCCGATTTTGGGAATGACCAGCGACGTCAGGGTACCGAGCACTGCGGTGCCAAGCAGCACCCCGGCGGTCCATTCCCATTGGTGCAATCCCTTCGGCTTTGTCCATTCCGCCAGTAGGCTGCCAATCACCATGCCCACCACCGTCGCCAGCACCGTCGCCAGGCTAAACACGCCGTTCGCCGCCGAGAGCCACTCAGGGCGCAATGTTTCCGGCAGCGCTCCCGCGCGGGCTGGGGAGAATAGCGCGCTTTGACCACCTAACAACGTAAGCACGCCAAACAGCAGGCCGAGCGTTGTCCAGGTCGAACCGCCGTGGCCGGAAAGTATCGCCGCGACGGCGAGACCCATCAGCACAATCTCGGCAATCTTGCAGCCAATGATCACCGTCCGCTTGCTGAAACGGTCCGCCAGATAGCCGGCGGGAGCGGCCAGAAACAAATAAGGAAGTACCAGGCAAGCGGTGCCGGCCATCAAAATATTGCCAACTTGCGACTCGGGGACATAATCTTTGCCAATTCCGATCACCAGCCAGCGAAAGATATTATCGTTGGCTGCGGTGAGGAACTGCGTCGCCACCAGGCCGCCGAAGCCCCACGACCAGAGCGATCGTTCCCCTGGAGATTGACTCGGATTGTTTGATTCGGCAGTGTGAACCATGATGTACTTTGACTGTAGCTGAATTCGCCAGAATTCAGATGATGGCGCATTCAGCTACATTCGGAAAGCCCAGCACCCTTTGTCGTCTTTCGCTCCGCGAAAGAACGTGCCTTTCGCGGAGCGAAAGGCGACTTACATGAAATCACCCAACCTTACCGACAAACTGCTGCTGATCGTGGCCCTGGCCGTCGTGGGGGCGTTGCTCGTTTACATTCCGCCCAAGATTCTCGATCAATACGACAAGATCAAAGGCGTCGGCCCTCCCTGGACCTATCTCTATTTCGCGCTCGTCGGCACAGGCGCGGCGATCTTCGTCGGACTGGCTGGCACCGCTTTCTATCGCATCTGGCGGAACACGCGCGATAAGCAGCAGAAGCAAGCACGCCGCGAAAAGAACCCCAGCGAACTCTCCGCCGGCGAGAAGCAGCGGGAACTGACCGACAACTTGGCCGCGGTCGAGCAACTGCATAGCGATACTCGCGTGAAGCCGGATCTGAAGCAAGAACTCACCGGCCTGAGCGACAAGCTGCAAGAAAAGCAAACGGCGCAGCGCTTGGAAATTGTCGCCTTCGGCACGATTTCCAGCGGCAAGAGCTCGCTCATGAACGCGCTCGCTGGGCGGGACGTCTTTCAAACCGACCCCCGCGGCGGCACAACCTTGCAGCGGCAACAAGTTCCCTGGCCGGGTAACGATCAGGTGCTGCTCGTCGATACGCCGGGCCTCGGCGAGATCGATGGCCAAGAACGGTTGTCGGTCGCTGCTGAATCCGCCCGCGATGCCGATCTCGTGCTGCTTGTCGTCGATGGTCCGCTGCGCGATAGCGAGTTCAATCTGCTCAAGAAACTAGGCGAGATGGAAAAACGGGTGATCGTCTGCCTCAATAAAGAAGATTGGTACGCCGCCGACGATCAACCCAAGCTCATCGGTCAACTGAGCGAGCAGTTACGCGGAATTGTCGAACCAGCGCATATCGTTGCCGTGCGGGCCTCGTCGTCGCAGCGTTCGCGGGTGCATGTGCTTTCCGATGGCAGCGAAGCCGAAACGACCGTCACTGTCCCGCCGGAGATCTCGCCGCTGGCGGAACAAATGATGCGCACCGTCCGCCGCGATGGCCGGGATCTGCTGCTCGCGAACTTGCTGCTGCAATCTCGGGGCCTGGTCGATCATGCCAAAGCCAAGGTCCGCGCCGCGCTCGATGCCCGGGCTTGGGAGATTGTCGATACCTATACCTGGGCCGCCGGCGCCGCGGCCGCGGTCAGCCCGATGATTATCGACGTGCTGATTGGCAGCGGCATCACGGCCAAGATGGTCGTCGATCTAGCCAAGGTCTATCGCCAGCCCATCGATAGCAGCATCGCGATGAACCTGCTCGCCCAACTTGGTAAAAACCTGGTCGCCATCCTCGGCGTGAACGCCGCCGCCCCTGCCATCGCCGCGGGGATCGCCGGCCTGCTCAAGACGGTCCCGATCGCCGGCACCATCGCCGGCGGCGCACTACAAGGCCTGACTCAAGCCCTCGTCACCCGCTGGATCGGCGGCGTCTTCATCGGCTACTTCCAAACCGAAATGCAACAACCGGCCGAAGGCCTGGCCAACCTCGCGTTGCAAGAATGGCGCAAACTAACCACACCGATCGAGCTCCTCAAGTTCGTGAAAACCGCGAAGGATAAACTAAG
>JAYTUF010000473.1:0-6446 GCA_043744755.1 Anatilimnocola sp. | reverse complement strand
AGCATTCAACGGTCCCCCCGTTTTGCGATAGCGCTGCGAGAGAACTTGGAGTACACTTCGCTTGGCCATTTCTGTCTCGCGACTCACAACAGATCGCCAGTACCGCCACTCCATTGGTCTAAGGACACAGAACATGAACCGATTGTCGCTCGCCACCGCGCTCGTTTGCCTGTTCAGTTGCCTCACCACCCAAGCCGCCGACACCAAGCGGCCGAACATTTTGTTCGCCTTTGCGGATGATTGGGGCCGCTTTGCGAGCGCCTATGCCAAGGCGGATGGTCCGGGGACGATCAATGACTCCATCCAGACGCCCCATTTTGATCGGCTGGCGCGGGAGGGCGTTCTGTTCCGCCGCGCGTTTGTTTCCGCGCCGAGTTGCACGCCTTGTCGCAGTGCGCTCCTTTCCGGTCAGCACTTCTGGCGGACCGGGCGGGCGTCGATTCTCCGTGGCGCGGTGTGGGATGGTTCGCAACCTTCGTTTCCCCTGCTGCTGCGGGAGGCCGGGTATCACATTGGCGAGTCGTATAAGGTTTGGAGTCCCGGCGTGCCAAACGACGCGCCATTTGGCAACGGCAAATATGCCTATGAGAAGGCCGGCGGGCGGGTAAATCAGTTTTCCGAGAATGTGACGAAGATGGTGGCCGCGGGAACTTCCAGCGAAGCCGCCAAGCAAACTCTGTATGACGAAGTGCTGGGCAACTTCGACGCATTTCTCACCGCGAAGGAGAAGGGCCAGCCCTTCTGTTATTGGTTCGGACCCACCAACGTGCATCGCAAGTGGGTCAAGGGTTCGGGCAAGAAACTGTGGGGTATTGAACCCGATGATTTGAAGGGAAAGCTGCCGCCGTTCCTGCCCGATGTGCCGGAAGTCCGCGAGGACCTGGCCGATTATTTTGGCGAAGCCCAGGCCTTCGATGCCTCCGTCGGCGTGCTCTTGAAGCGGCTCGAAGCGACGGGCGAACTCGAGAACACGCTGATCGTCGTCAGCGGCGATCATGGCGCTCCCGGCTTTCCGCATGGCAAATGCAATCTGTATGACTTCGGCTCGAGCGTCTCGCTGGCCATCCGCTGGGGCGGCGCGAAGCCGGGCCGCGTGGTCGATGATCTCGTCAGCTTGACCGATCTGGCCCCCACGTTTTTGGAACTCGGCGGCGTCGAGATTCCCAAGCAAATGACCGGCCACAGTTTGGTGAATGTGCTCAAGTCTGAAAAGTCAGGCCAGGTGGAAGAGCGTCGCGACGCCGTCTTCATCGGTCGTGAGCGGCATGTTGAAAACGCCCGCGCCGATTTCATGCCCTATCCGCAGCGGGCGATTCGGACCAAGGATTTTCTGTACATCATCAACTTCCGCCCCGACCGCTGGCCTCTCGGCGATCCGTACGGTTTGGATAGCGACAAACCACCGACTCCCTCTGAAATAACAGAGAACACCCGCGCTACTCTCCCCGATGAAGACGCCGGCCCCACGAAAGCCTGGCTCGTCGGCGTGCGAAATGAGCCGCAATGGAAGGAACTTTTTAATTCCGTCTATGGCAAACGGCCGCGCGAAGAACTGTACGATCTGAAGACCGATCCGCACCAAGTAAAGAACGTCGCCGCCGACCCCGCCCATGCCAAAACACTCGCGATGCTGGAAGAGAGATTGCTGACCGAACTGAAGACCACGGGCGATCCCCGGCTGATCGACGACGGCAAGTTCTATGAAACCCCGCCCATGTCCGGGCCAGTGAATGATGGGCAGACACCGGCGAAGAAAAAGGCGAAGCAGCAGTAAAGTTGAAACCCGCGATCCGTGGCCACAGACCTCCAGGTCTGTGCGAATGCCGGCGGACTGGCAGCATTTTGTTGAATGGGTGGCCCTGTTATCGCAATCGCGAAAACACAGCCACCCCGCCGCAAGCTAGCGCTTGGCGGCTGATTGGTCAACGATTTATCGAACGATTCATCAGCCGCTGGGCGCTAGCCCACGGTTCGGTGCGGTCGAAGTCGCGCGACCGGAGAGAACCGCAGGCTAGCGCCTGGCGGCTCGTTGGTCAACGATTTTTCGAACGATTCATCAGCCGCTGGGCGCTAGCCCACGGTTCGGTGCGGTCGAAGTCGCGCGACGGGAGAGAACCGCTGATCCGTCAACGATTTTTCGAACGATTCATCAGCCGCTGGGCGCTAGCCCACGGTTCGGTGCGGTCGAAGTCGCGCGACGGGAGAGAACCGCAGGCTAGCGCCTGGCGGCTGATTGGGTGAGGTTGAGTTCGAGGAGTCTCGCGAGGAGTTCGTCGTCGGTAAGGGTGATTGGCCAGGCGTAGGCGGCGAAGACGGCGGCGTCGAGTTTTTGATGGACGATGGTTAACCAGGCGGGGCGGGCATTGTAGAGATTGGTGAGCGTCCGCTTCTTCAACTCC
The DNA here is from genome assembly GCA_043744755.1 of Anatilimnocola sp. Lineage (GTDB taxonomy): Bacteria > Planctomycetota > Planctomycetia > Pirellulales > Pirellulaceae > Anatilimnocola. The sequence continues at coordinate 4,047 of JAYTUF010000473.1, read as the reverse complement.
TGCGCACACTCTTCGTCCTTGGCCACCACCCGCGGATAGCGGACCGTGCCAATGCCGCGGCTGTCGGGATCATGCACGTACCGCGCCCAGGGACCATCCGCCGAACCGGGAAACTCCAATGTTTCCGTCTTGGTCCACTCCGGCGGATTGAGCCAGTTCGTCCGCAGCCGATCAAGCTCCTGCGCCGCCGCCCCAATCGCCTCCCGCTGCGCATCGGTTGGTTCTGGAAAGGGGAAGGTTTCGAAGCAGGTGGTGGGAGTGTAACGGGGGCGAGTTTCTAATCGAGTCCCGGCCTTCAGTCCCCAAAGTTCGTGAATCCGCGAGTGAAGTACACCGAAGAAATAGTCGTCTTCTCGCGCGAACGCGAACAATTGGTGGTCGGGCAGCGTGGGCCGTTGCATGAATCCAAATAGCCGAAACTTCCCCACGCTGATCGTTACGATAAACCGAGCTAATCGATTTAATAATGCATGCATTGCGGGGCGAGGTTCAACATGGATCCACCACTTTTTGCGATAAGAATCCCGCTTGTTCAAGTCCCGCAACGGTTTCACATGCTTCTCAACGTGACCATACGGTGCCTCGTACATCGCTGCGTCTGCCTGCGAGCAATCAACTCCAAAATCGATGATCCAAAAATTTCTGCCACGCCGCGTCAAATCCAATCCATTGACCCAGGGCACCACGACATTCGAATTTGGGCGCCCGTGTGGATTAGGCTGCTTGAGCAAATCGAGGGCGTCCGCCTCACAAATGTCAAATGCCCCTCCCTTTGTATCCGCCATGAAACAGATGTTCAGATTTGGTGATAATCGCCGTGCAGTCGTGATATCAGAATGGCTCGTGAGATTTGCATTAATTGCGGGGACATTCCGAGAGTCAAGAATTCGGTGTTTCTCCGAGCCGTCATCGAAACCGACCATCGAGACATGTACATTCGCCCCATCTAGAACCCATGGTCGATCGCTTTCCGCGAAGTAGATGTCCCCCGCCTCCTTCAGCTTCTGCAAAACTTCGCGATTCGCTCCACCGCGAATCCCCTGCGTCGCAAGTAATCCGCCGCGAACTGATTTCTTCCGGTTGATCTGTTTTCCGCCCTTTGAAAACCAATAGCAGCACAAATCCGCTTCATGAGGAACGCGCCCTTTCCATAGTCGAAACATTGCGTCCACATAGGCATCGCCTAAACTTCCACGCAACAGCTTCCCACCCAAAAACGGCGGATTGCCGACGATGAACTCTGCTTCCGGCCACTCCGGTTCTTTGGGATGTTCGGGGTCGGTGAGGTCGAGGATGGCGTCGCGGTTTTCGATGGATTGGATCGGTTCGAGGACCGGGTTGCTGGGTGGGTTGAAGCCGTTGTCGCGCATCCATTGCAGGTAGCCGATCCAAATGACCACTTGAGCCAGTTGCTGCGCGAAGGGGTTGATCTCGATGCCGTGCAGTTGCGTCGGGCGGACTTGCGGCAACAGGCCCAGGCCGTGACTGGCGGCGAAGGTGATGACTTCTTTTTCCAGATCGAGCAGCAGGCGGAGCGCGACATAGAGAAAGTTGCCGCTGCCGCAGGCGGGATCGAGGACGGTGACGTGGGCCAGGCGGGCGACGAAATCGAGCAGCCGCTTGTTGAAGTCGCGGCGGGGTTTGGACTCCTTCGCGCCTTTCGTGATGCGCGTCGTCGTCTTCTTGGCTTCGGCGGCCAGCTTGGGGAGCAGGGCGGCGCATTCGTCCTTCACCGCCTGCCATTCGCGCCGCAAGGGCGTCATCATCACCGGTTCCAGGAGCGTGCGGATGTCGTCGCTGCTGGTGTAGTGCGCGCCGATTTGCGAACGCTTGGCGGGATCGAGCGTGCGTTCAAACAGCGTGCCGAAGATGTGCGGCTCGACGACGCTCCAGTCGGGGGCGGCCGCTTCGATCAGCGTTTGAATTTCGGCGGGCACGAGCTCGATGGTGCTGGCGTCCGCGAACAGGCCGCCGTTGAAATACGGGATTTCATCCGCGCCGAACAGGCCGCCGGTCGCCATCGCTTGAAACAGGCTTTGCAGCACCTTGGTGAGCCGGGCAGGATCCTTTTTGCAACCCGCGAGCGAGCGGCTGAAGAGTTTGCCATGAAGCAGGTCGATGTCCTCGGCAAACATGCAGAACATCAACTTCATGAGGAAGTGGGCCGCATCGTGAGCGGGGACGCCGCGGATTCGCATTCCATCCGAGAGGCGGCCGAATTGTTCGGCGACTTGCTCGGTGACGCTTTGGCTGGTGACGCCCGGGCGGAGAGAATCGGGGTCGGTGAACAGGCGGCGGAGGACGTCGAGGTTTTTGGGCTCCGCGAGGCCGGCCAGGTCGAAGGCAAAGACTTTCTTGGCGGTGCCGGTGAAGTTGGTGTGGATTTCGAAGCGGTCCAAGTCGCAGACGACAAGCAGCGGCGGGTTTTCGAGCGATTCGCGGTATTGGAGGAGTTGCTTGTAGGCGTCGTCGAGCCGTTTTTTCTTGCCTTTGTATTCCCAGCCGAAGTGCCCTTTCATCCAGACGTCGGCCCAGCCCTGCCGGCCGTCGTCGTCGCCTCCGTCGGTCTTGTTGACGCCCCGCTCAAAGCAATACCAGGCCCCTTCCGGATCTGCCGCCGCGGGTTTGGGCTGCCCCAGTAGCTCGCAGAGATCGAGAAAATGCTGCTGGCAGGCGGAGCGTTCGGTCAGTTCGACCGGCTGCCACTTGGCGATGAATTCTTGAGGTGTCATGGGGAGGCTGCGAGATTACGCGGCAGGGAAGAGGGTAGATGGCGTTCGATTTGCCGTGGATTAGACCAGAAGCGGCAGGCACCGCTTAGTCCCAGCGACCACCTTTTGAAGTTACGTTTTTCGGCGCAACTGATTAACCCGCAAGCGCAGGCAGCGACCGCCCGATATTGGTTAATACATGATTGACAACTAATCAATAAATGCTTATAATGTGCGCAGTGATCTTTGGCAGTCTGGATTAGCAAATGAGGGCTGGCGCCGCGCTGCGGGGACTGTTATCAGGGCTGCGCAATTGTTGATGAGGATCAGCCGCTGGGCGCTAGCCCACGGTTCGGCGGCGGGTGCCAGGACCGAACCGCAGGCTAGTGCCTGGCGGCTGATAATTCAGGTCCAACAACTGAGTGGCTCTGGGACTGTTTTGCGAGGGCACACCACCCGGTTGAGTTGTTATCAAAGTGGTTCACTAAATCGTTAGTAAGTTCTGAAATCTTATTCGCAACATAGTGCCAGGCAAGGACTTGGGCGCGGGTGAAAAGGGGGTGATAAGTGTTATCGCAGGGCCAGGTCGGGCGGATCAAGTCCGCCCGCTCGCTGACGCTCGCGGTCATCTCGGCGGAGCGAGATGAATACCAGGTCCCTCAAATGGGGAGGGGTGTTTAGAAAGTGGGTGGGTTTTTCAACGCACACCCATAGCCATTCACGAGTGCGACGGTAGTCGGTGTTGAGAAAGCCTGGCGCGAACTCAACAAATGGGAGGCCTGGCAAGTTGGAAACTTGCCCCACGGGTGGTTACTTCCAGGCGACGGGTTGGGCACCGGACCAGAGGTCTTCGAGGCGGTAGTATTCGCGGGTCTTTTCGTCGAAGAGGTGGATCACGACGGTGCCGAAGTCGAGCAGGACCCAGGGGCTGTCCCGGTAGCCTTCTTGTCCGAAGCGGCCGCAGTTGTGCTCTTTTTGGAGCGTATCGTCGATGGCATCGGCCATGGCGCGGAGTTGGCGTTGGCTGGTGCCGGTGGCGACCACGAAGTAGTCAAAAATCGGCGCTTGCTCGCGCATATCGAGCACCAGCACGTTTTTGCCGTTGTTGTCTTCCGCCGCCCGGGCAGCCGCGGTGGCCAAAGAGAGGCTCCGACTGGAAGTAGTACGCGGTTCCGGTTGGGTGACAGTGCTGGCCACGAAAGTTCCTTGTGGATTTCTAAAATGCGAGCGATGATGTTTATTCTACTCACTAGAGAGCAAAAAAACACGCCGGGGGTTCGCGGTCAAGGCGAACGCTGGACGCGGTTGCCGCCCAGGCGGCGCACCAGGCGGCGCA
>JAYTUF010000472.1:0-1684 GCA_043744755.1 Anatilimnocola sp. | reverse complement strand
CCGGCGCGGGCACCGCGCTCACGGCGGGCGGCATCGGTCTGCTCCCCTCGTCGGGCGCGGTCACGCCGGCTGGGGCGGAAGGGCCGACCACCCACAAGTTTTTGGACGAATCCGTCAGCGTCAAACTCAAAATGGCGGGCGCGTGGCTCAGGGCATACACGCAAATCAGCAGGCCCGCTTGGATCTTCGCAATTCGTTCGAGAAAGCGTTTCGGATCGCCCGAGAAGGCGATTCGCGCTGGAATGATCAGCGAGGCATAGACGGGAATCATCACGGTATAAATCGCATAAAATCGCTCCCCTTGTCCCACCAACACATACTGGAGTGGCGTGAACAGGAAGAAGGTCCAAAACAGTGCGCGATGATCCCCGCGGCGGGTCGGCGTCATGGTGATGAACTCACGCAGCGCCCAGAACGACACCAGGCCGAACAGGATCAGCGTCACCGAATAGCCCATGAAGAAGCCCGCGATCAACATCGCGCACATCATCACCCAGGCGCGGATTCGCAGGTTGAACGTGCGGACCACGGCCGGATTGGCGGTACTCTCTGGTTGCCGCTTCAGCACGCGGCCGATGAAATAGGCGACGAGCAACAAAGCCAGCACGGTGCCCAGCAGGATGTTGGTCCGCACATCGAGCGAAATGGACGGATAATTCGGCGCCCACGAGGATTGCCCGAGGAACGTGGCCGAATCGAAATAGTGGGAAACGATGGCGATCATACTTCTTTCAGCCGGAGGACTGCCTCGCGCGCGCGTTTTAAGAAGTTGACTTTCGACTCCTTGGGTTCCAGCCACATCGGCGGGCCGAACGTGATGCAGCTCAAGAGCGGCACGGGCAGAAACTCGCCGCGGGGCAAGACGCGGTTGAGGTTATCCATATACACGGGGATCAGCTCGATATCGGGCCGCTTCTTACTCAGATAGTACAAGCCGCTTTTGAATTCCTGCATTTCTTCTTCGTGATTGCGAGTTCCTTCAGGGAACACAATCAACGAATACTTCAGCCCGATTTCACGAATCATGACATCGACCGGGCTTTGATGCACTTTGATTTCTTCGCGGTCGATCAGCATGGCATTGAAGCAACTGGAGATGTATCGGCGGATGGGGCCCTTCGCCCAGTAATCCTTGGCCGCGACCGGCCGGGTGACTTCGCGAACCACCCGCGGCAATGACGACCAGAGCACGAGCGCGTCGAGATGGCTCGTGTGATTGGCAAAGTAGATCCGCTGACAAGGATCGGGGTGCGATTCGTGCCAGCGCACGGTCGCCCCGCTGAGCATTTTCGCAACGCCCGCCAGGATGGAACTTGTCAGTCTTTTCGATGCCACTTCACCACTCAACCAGCATCTCCAACTAGGGCCTCCAACCGGTCTGCTTACGTTACCCCCGTTTGGTAATCCAGCGTAGGCCCCTGATCCATTCGTCGCAAGCCGCGTTGTTGATGTTCAAAAATGTCTCCACGCCGGCAATTTAAGACCTAGACTTGCGTGTTCGCGCCGCTGACCACGGCGTGAGTCGGAACAGGAATGAGAAACGGAAAAACCGATGATGCCGGCGGAAGCGATTTTGCCGGCATTGTCGTTTGTGTCTTACTCCCTCTCCTCGGTACACGCGGTACTCCGCGGGGCGACGGGGAGAGGGCTGGGGTGAGGGGTAGAATTGGAGAGCGACCCCATT
>JAYTUF010000471.1:0-6467 GCA_043744755.1 Anatilimnocola sp. | reverse complement strand
TCGCCGCCGCTGGGCGGAAGCACCTGGGCGACCTGCATGGCGTCGCTGGTCATCAGGATGCCTTGCTCGCCGAGGGCGGCGAGACCCCGTTGATCGATCATTTCAATCGTCACGCGGTCGCGCCAATCGGGGACGCGGGTGTAGATGGTTTCGACATTCTGTTCGAATTGCACCGTGCGGCGATTGAGGTCGCCGGTCATGCCGCGTTGGAAGGAGACCAGGAGATGGGTGAGTGAAGTATCGGGCGCGGCATCGGCGGCGGGACCGCCTAAAGGCGGAACTCCAACGGGAACTCCAGCGGGGGCGCCGGGAACTTTGATGGCACCCTTGCGAATGGTGAGCAGCTTGCCGCGGCCGACGGCCCGCATGGCACCGGTAATTTGATTGAGATAGAGGTTGGGCGTTTCGAGCGTGTCGAACGAAGTCTGCTGGCCCAGCTCATCGAGCGTGCGATTCTCCAGGTAGACGCCGCCATCGAGCTTCATCTCGGCGAGGCTCACCTTCTCGGTCGTCGGATTGGCAAACTCGATCCGCTCGCTGAGGGTGGCATCCAGTTGGCCGCAGAGGACCAGTTGCGTCGGCGTGCGGGCCTGCACGTCTTCTTCGAGACGCACGGTCTGGCCATCGAAGTTCATCTTCCGCTGCCAGGTGACGCGCATGAACTGCGGCGGCTCGACGGGTCTACCTGGGGGCGGAATTTTCTGCGGCAGTGGGAAGGTGGCGTCGCCCGGCCCATCGATCCAGACGCGATTCTCGCCGCGATGCAAATGGATGGCGTCGCCTTGCAAGGACAGGCCACGGGCCGAGATTTTGGCCGGCTGACCGACGACGTGTACGATGGCATCGGCTGTGGTGCCGCCGCGGAGCTCGACTGCTTCGCCGCGCAGCTTGAGGGGCGATTGGCCGGGCTGCGAAGTTTGCACTTCATCGATCTGGGCATTGCCTTGAATGGTAATGTCTTCGACGCCCGTCACCTTGCCGCCGCTGGCCACGCGCAACTGCACCAGTTGGCCGCTGACATCGAACTTCTGGGTGGCGGCATTTGGATTCGGCGGACGGCCGATGAGTGAACCGGGCTTGAACGGCGATGGCTGTTGGCTGGCCGCAACTTCAGCGGCCGGATCGGGCGTGAAGAACCAGGCTTCGAGCCGTTCGGTCTTGGCGTGCAACTTGGGTGAATCGACTTCCACGCCGCGGAGGGCGAGCAGACGATCCGGCACGATTTGCACCTTGGGCTGACCGGCGGAAACATTGGGCTGCGCGCCGTTCGCGGTGGAGCCGAGCAGGTCCGTCTCGATGGGCACTAAGCCATCTTTGCCAGCCTTCTGCGTTTCGTGCAGCCAGAAGTGAAGCTCATCGGCGACGAACGTCCCCAGCGTTTGCATCGACACGGACGCCTGCGAAACGAGCGAGACGACTTGTGCTCCGTCCTGCGGCTGAATCCGCAGTTCCTTGTTCCATTTGGCATCGAGCGTCCTTGGCTGACCGCCCATTAGTTGCAAGGTCTGCAGTCGCCCGGGACCCGCTGCCCACAGCCTGCCGAGGCCGCCGGTGGGAGACATTTCATATTGCAGTTCAACTGCGTCGAAAGCGTGCGGTCCTTGCCGCAGCGTGACTTGCTTCAGCCCCTGGCCACTTTCGAGCACAATGCGCCGCAGCGGCGGCACCAGTTCCATTCGCGCAGCTTTGACATACAAGCCGGTGCTTGGTCCTTCGAGAATTACTGGATTGCCGGTCGCCACGATCTTGGCAATGGCTACGCCCTGCAGTGGATCCTGGGGTGGATCGAGTCCGGCGGCCAGCGCCGCGGCCAGTTTTGCGGCCGCGGCCTTCTTGGCTTCATCGTCACCCAAATACAACCGCAAGCGGGAACAGGTCAACCGATCGGGCAAGCCGCCGGGGAGGAGGCGGGTGATCTCGACCTGGTCGTCGAAGGCGGCCAGGCGTTGTTCAAAGTCGAACACGAACATGCCGCGGCAAGTGATTTCGATGGGCGCTTTGCGATTGGTCGTCGGCGCGGGGTTGTTGCCGCCGGCCAGATTGGGAAGCAGACCTTGTCCGGGCAGATCGATATGCAGCCGCTCGATGCGCGAGAGCTGCAGCGTGCTGACGCCGCCGATGCCTGTTTCGGAGCCGCTCTTTTCGCTGGGCTTGAGAAACAACGTCAGGTCGCGGCCGCGGCCGAAGCTGTCGCCATATTGAAAATCGACGTCGTTAGGCGTGAACGCCCGCTGGGCATCCATTTGCAAGTTGCGAGTAGTGAGCAGCAGGGCATCGTTCGCGCCCGGCTTGCTGGGGGGACTGAAGATGGTGATCTCGCCAGGCAAGCGACCACCCATGAGCCGGCCGAAGTCCGCGCGGGAGAAATCGAGCGGCTTATCGAACTGCAGGATTGCGCCCTGCGGGGCGCGAAGGACAAGGGGGCGGCCCTTGCCGGTTGGCTTGTAGTTTGGATCCTTGGCGTTTTGCGAGGCATAGAAAATGAGCGTACAAGGCTTGAGCTCGAGCCGGCCATCCTCGGTGGGATGATATTCCTTGAGCAGCAGCGTGCATTGCTCCGTTTCGATGATCTTCGGCGCGTCGCGTTCCCAAGCATCGGCGGGAAAGAGGGCGGCGAGTTCTTCGCGCCGCGTGTTGGCAGTGGGGGCGACGGTGACCGGAATATTCGGTCCTGGTTTAACCGGCGGCGGTTCGAGCAATGGCGCAGCGAGCCAGGCGTAAGCGACATAAGCCGCTCCGAGTACGCAAGTCGCGAGTAACCACCGCCGCAGATGAATCACAAGTTCCAGACCTAATCCGCCAGATATGTTTGAATTGTTTCGTCCCACCGACCTTTGGCTTTGAGCACCATTTCGATCAGTTCCCGCACAGCCCCTTGCCCTCCCGCGAGCCGCGTGATGTGCCCCGCCGCGGCCCGCACTTCTTCTGAAGCGTCAGCCACCGCGACACCGAGGCCCACGTTGCGGATGCAAGGCAGGTCCGTCAGATCATCGCCGATGTAGCAACATTGGTCGGGCTGCAACTTCAGTTGCTTGAGCACCTCGCGGAGCACGGGCAACTTCTGCTCAAAGCCTTGCCGCACGATTTCGATGCCCAGCTCGCTCGCCCGCAATTTGACAATGTGCGAAGTCCGCGCGGTCAGCACGCCGAACTTGAATCCCGCTCGTTGCCAAAGCTTGATGCCGAGCCCGTCGCGAATATGAAACTTTTTGTGTTCGTTCCCCTGGTTGTCATAGGAAATGCCGCCATCCGTCAGCACGCCATCGACGTCGGACAGGATCAGTTCAATGCGCCGGCTGTGGTCGGTCAGTTTCATAGGGGAGATCGGGAGTCAGGGGACGGGAGACAGGCGTTGGAGGGCAATCAAGCGAACTCCCTCTCCTCGGTACTCCAGGGAGAGGGTTGGGGTGAGGGGTTTGGTGGCGAGCTAATCCCAATAATTATCGATATTGCTCGCAGCCGTCTTGTGAACGTGTGGTTCTGCCACCACGGCCGACGGCGCATGCAGTTTCAGTATCTTCGTACGATCAACATCGTCCTGCGGTTCAACAGCACCACTATCCGCCACCGGCACGTTCCAGACATCCGTAATATCAATCAGCCCAACTGGCTTCCCAACCGCATCAACCACCGGCAGCTCGCTGATCTTCCGATCGGCCAGCAGTTGGCAGGCGACGACCAGCCGGCTGCCGGTTTCGACAGTTGTGGGTGAGCCAGTCATTACGGCTTCAATGGGTCCATCAATGCACGATTCTCGCCGGGCTTCGAGCAGCTTGGCCAGATCGCTATCGGTGAAGATGCCCGCGAGCCGGCCCACTTCATCGACGATCATCACCGCGCCAGTTCTGCGGCCAGGACGACTCTGCAACAGCAGCGATTCACGAACCGTTTGATCGACGCGAGCCAGACGGCATTGATCGAGAGGCCGCATGGCTTCTTCCACTTTGGCGAGCTTGCGACCCAAGCTGCCGCCGGGATGGAAGCGGGCGAAATCCTCTTCACTGAAATGCCGCATCTGGCTGAGGACGAGTGCCAGTGCATCCCCCAGCGCGAGCATTGCCGTGGTGCTCGCGCTTGGCGCAAGACCTAGCGGGCAAGCTTCGCGAATCGAACCCAAATCAAGCGTGACCGCAGCAAACTTGCCCAGAGTGCTCCCCGGTTGCCCCGTGATGGCCACGACCGAAGCGCCCAGCTGCTTCACCGCGGGGAGCAGCCGCACGATTTCGTCCGTCTCGCCGCTGTAAGAAAGAATCAGCAGCACATCGTCCCGATGAATCCGCCCCAGATCACCATGCAGCGCTTCGCTGGGATGCACAAAATGGCTGCGGGTGCCGGTGGAGGCAAGCGTCGCGGCAATCTTCTGCCCAATCAGTCCCGCCTTGCCCATCCCCGCGACGAGCACGCTGCCTCGGCACACATGCAGTCGCTCCACCGCGGCGCAAAAGTCTTCGCCCAGATGTTCGGCCAGCGCGGTAAGCGTCTGCGCTTCGGCCCGAATCACTTCGCGCCCCTGCCGCAGTTGTTCGAGAGACGACAGCCTTCCAAAGCTGTTGGCAGCGAGTGCGCTCATGACTCGTCATCCTTGACGTACCGGCGGTGAAAAAAGAATGAACCGGCTGGATTGTAAGAGAGGCCGCTGAAACGAACAATGCGAACCGTGCGGGGTATGCTAGCACGTTTGAGGAAATGCACCAATGAAATGAGCCTCCAATTTACGCCAGCAAAAATAGTTGACAACGTCTTCTGGGCTGATCTAATACCGCTGGGAGGGCGCGGCCAATGTTCACACGCACGAAATCAACTTGGAAGCCACGCCTGCGGTTTACCCTCCGCGGGCTGTTCGTGACAATCACACTTTTCATGCTGTGGGGCGGCTATCACACCAACCGAAGTCGCGAAGAGCGCGAGGCAGAGGCTTTCTTCCGCGAACGGGGCGCGTCGCTCTCGCACGGCCCGTTGCTGATGGGCAAGGGGATCGGTGATCGGATTGCCTGGTGTTATGCCAAACTTGTGCAAACGGTCTGGCGTGAAAGGTTCATCTTCCAAGCGACAATAATTGGTCCACTGACGGAGGAGGAACTCAACGAACTTTCAAAACTATTAAATCTTCAACACTTAACCTTAAGTCCAGTCATGACGACTACGGAGGAAAGGCATGCAATCTTAAGAACAAAGATAAGCGAAGTGCGCGGCGAGTTGCCAAGAGGTGCACTCCAGCGGATTTTGGCGGGGCATAAGCTAAAGAGCCTTACATTCCAACATTGGGCTCTGAGTGACGAAGATTGTCAAGCCATTGCGTCACATAGATACCTAGAGGGCTTGAGTCTTATGGGATGCCAGTTTTCCGGAGATGGCTTAGCAAATCTCGTGCAAACTCCAAGGCTGCGTGGGATCGTATTTCCCTACTGCCAAATCACGAGCACGGCTCTCGCCGTGATTCCTGGCTCTGCTTCGCTGGAGCGCGTCGAATGCCCGCACACTCCCGTGGGGAAAGAGTTTGGTGACTTTATCGGGCGTTCGCCAAAAGTGAGGTCATTGTATTGTGGGCACGAAAGTATTAACGACGAATTCATTTCTGCCATCGGCCGCCATCCATCGATAGAAGAGCTTTCTATAGCGCCGTCAACGATAACCCGATCCAGTGTACCTGTCTTCGCACAAATGCGATTTCTTAAAAATATGCACGTACTTTCGCCTGACTTTTCAGGTGACGAGAAGGTCCAACTCCAAAAACAACGTCCGTTGCTCATTGTCGAATATAAGTAGGCCAACTTTTCGTAAATGGAAGGGATTTTGAATGCAACGCAAGGCCCCCAAACGTCAACGGCGATTATTTCTGCAGCATCTGGAGGCGCGCGAATGCCTCTCATTCATATGTACAGGGTTGGCCGGCGACATACTCAGGTTCACTGGAACTCAGTTTGCTGATTCACTAAATTCAATTTATGTTGCCACCGGAACAGTATGGTTTAGAACCAATGCTACTATCGTTGTCGATACGCGGATTCCATCGCCGACCGCCGCCGCGCCGATTCAAATTTCAATTGACGGGCTGGGTGGCAATGATTTGGTGGATTTGCTCCTGGGTACATTCACTCCAGCCGAAGACAATTTGGCTGGATTTCCAAACAATTCCGTTACTAAACTTAAATTCGCGGGTCAGTGGGGAAACGACACATTTTACCCACCGGAGGGCAGAGCAGCAGCGACCGGGCCCGGAGCTGTGATCCTGCCGCCCGCTGGTGCATTACCGAACATTTCATTTTATGGAGATGGGGAGATAGATACGTTGCACAACGGCGAACACCCCGAGCTATTCTACGGTGACGAGGGAAACGACATTGTCACCGTCTCAGCCGGAGGTGGGGGTGGCAATGATCGGTTATATGGAGGCCTGGATGACGATGTCTTAGACGGCGGCGGGGACGACGACCAGATTGATGGGAACGCCGGCAACGATACATTGA
>JAYTUF010000470.1:0-6473 GCA_043744755.1 Anatilimnocola sp. | reverse complement strand
AGGCCACACAGCCGACTGAATGAAATAGCGCCCTGCCTAGTTGCCGATCCGTCTGCTCAGGTCGCTCAGCATCAAACAGCGTTTTCGACTGAGCGACCAGAAAATGAGCCAGAGCTTCGGCGATCTTGTCTCGTTCGGCCGCCGGTCGCGAGGCCAGCATGTCCGGCATCATTGTCCCCGGATGAGCCGCCGCAGGAGACGCCAGAAATCGCCGCAGGTATGCGGGCGAGATCCGCGAACCCACTTCGGCCAGATCGGGAGCGACGTTTTTCGGCAGAGCACTCCGTTGAGCGTCAGTGTGACACGCCGCGCAGCGAAGTTCCGAGATCAGCACATCCCCCGCCTGCTGCTGAGTGAGCGGATGGTTGCCAGGCAGAGCCGGTTCGTCAGCAACCGCCAACGAGCTAGCCATTACAAGCCAGGAAGTCACGAACAAGGAGACTCGTTTCATGTTTTCTTTATCGCTGCTGTATGACTTGGTTGGCGGAGAGGCAAATTACTTCGTTTCCTTCAGCAGCGCTTGCATCGCGCGCCCTAACGCGTCGCCGGTTTCGTAACAAGTCTCGGCGTTGTGGTTGTAGTGGTAGCCCTGATTCACCGGAGACACTTCCGCTTCACGCCACAGGTCGCGCGTATCGACCGCTTTCACATTGCCTTTAAACTCGGGGTACTTCCCCTTGTCGCCATCGACCGCCAGCTGTGCTTCGGCGATCTGGAGTCCGAAGCCATCGCGGCCGGGGTTGCCGCAACCCGTCGCCAGCACGAACTTCGCGTTCGGCGCGTTGAAGTCCTTGCGCAGCGACTTGATGAGATGCACGAGGTTCTGCTCGTACCGACTGGCCAGCGCGGCGCTTTGGTCTTTGTGTCCCTGCCACCACACGAAGCCCGCGACCTCGTAGCCCTGCCCCTGATAGCCGGGATAGTATTTCTCCAAATTCTTCAGCACGGCTTTCGCATGCGACGTGTCGGCGTCGGGATGATACTCCGCGCGCGGTTGAACATTGGCATATTCAGGAGAAAACCAGAGTGGCACTTTACGAAGTTCCACGACGGCCGCGGCGGGAACAACACGCGTGATCTCTTGCAACTGCAAAGTCATTAGTTCCAGCGCCTGCTCCGTCCCGGCCTTGTCCTTTTCCAGCAATTCGTCGCTGATGAGCAAGGTCCAGCCTGCGATGGACTTTGTCTGCCGCCCCAGAACTTTCGTTGGCTCCGTTGCCTGAACCAGAATCTCGCCCGCGAGCATGATGAAACTTACAAAGACGATGCAGGGCTTCATGTGATTTCACTCCTCGGATAGCGTCAGCGATTTGAAGTACTTAATCTTATCCTCAGCGACCAACTTTTACTTGTCATAGAACCGCATCGAAACATGAATTCGCGCACAAAGCAGCCCGCTTCTGCCCCGCCTGGGGACGCGCAGGAATTGCAGCCCGCGCGGCGCTGCGATCCCTTCGGGATCGAATACCATTCTTAACCGTTTTCCCCGGGTATCGGCTAACGCCTCAACCCGGGGCTAATGGCTACGAACCCTTCGGGTTCAAGAGGCAACAACCGCCGGACAGTTTGGCAATCGGTTCGGTACGAAACGGCTGAGCTTTGATGGTCGTTTATTTCTCCACCGCTGCCTTAGTCCAACTCATACGCTGCCGAACTCTTCGTATTTTTCGAGGATTCGCTGGGCGATGCTCGCGTGACCGGCGAAGAGAATCCGCTCGTCGTGGATGCCTTTGAAGGTGCTGAGAATGTACTCCGCGTCATCGCGATCAATTCCGTACAGATGAAAATAGGCGGCGTCGAGTTCCGCCATTAACTCCGCCCGCTCGGCTTCGTCCCACTTATTCAGCCGGCCGCCGTATTCGGTTTTGAAACTGCCGCCGGTGAAGTTGCAGGCCTCGGCGAGCGGCAACATATCCTCCGCCGTACATGTCAGTTTCAAGACCCGCTCGCTGATCCATTTTTCGAGGGTCTGCTTTGGTTTCCAGGGGCAGCGTTTGTCGTAAGTGTCGGGTGTCAGTGTGGGAACCTGTTCGACGATGAAAAAATTGAGCGTCACGCCGCCAATCTTTTGTCGGGTGGAATAGTCGTAGGCGAACGAATTCAAGTTTGCCAATAAACAGAGCTGGCGGACCGGTGCTACTTCGCTTCGCACGACGATGAAGTGATTCGTGAAACCGGCTCTTGGCGCAGCCGACGCGATCATTGTCCGCTGATTCGTCGGACTAGTAATATCTTTGAATCCGATACAACCCCAATTGGGCATTTCGACTTCGTCAGCCTCAACCCAAAACCGCGGCATGGCCACTTCTTCCGGGTTTTGATAATGGACTAACGATCGCCTTTCCTTCTGCCCTTGCCGCATCCAATTGGCCTTGTCGATAACGACATCCGCCGCCCGATGATCAAAATCTTGCAGCATCTTTGCTTCATACACGGGGAGCAGAGTCTTCTTCCCTTTGACCCACTGATTCCCTTTCAGTTTGAAGCCATCCGCCTGCAGCGTTTCCGCTTCGACAAACGATTCAGCATCGTTCGTTTGATCGAACATTCGCTGAAATTGAATGCTCCAGGGATTCCCCGTGGCACCTTTGCGATTCACATCGATCAGCACGGGAATCCGGCGATAGATGGCCTTCGTGATTTCGGCATCGCGCCGCGTCCGAAAGATCGGACAAGTGCGCGTGTTAGGATTGAGCAGCCGAATGTCCTTGCTGCTGAGGGGAATGTGCCGCTTTGGTTCTTCCAACTCCTCCACGCGATGCAGGAAGAACACGAAGTCGGCTTCGGCAGCATCCGCCTCCTTGCCGCCGAAGTTGAGAATGCAGAACTTGAATGACGCATGAACCTCGGGAAAGAAGTTCTTCTTGTTCTCAAAGTCATATAGCCTGATCAGCCGTTTTGATTCCGCGATCTCGGCAAAGAAATCCTTCGTCGTCATATCGGATGCAATGCCCGACGGAACAAGCATCCCCACGCGGCCGTGCGGGGCCACCAGTTGCGAGCCGAGTTCGGCGAAGACGGCGTAGGTGTTGATGTCTCCCTTGCCGGTGAGCGGATACTGCTCGCTGTTGCGGCAATACGAAAGCAACGATTCGGAGCGGGCCTGCGCTTGCTCATAGAGTTCGAATAAGGCAGGTTCGTTGGCTTGCAATTGGCCAACCAATTGCCGCCGCTTGGCGGCGTTGGTCGCCGTCGCGATTTCCGGCGCTGGCAACGAGAAGAACTCACGCTCTTGCAACTTGATGCGCTCCCAAGGCGGGTTGCCGACGACGCAATCGAAGCCGCTTTCCTCGCGGTCGAAGACCGTGGGGAACTTTTGCTTCCAATCGAAGCCGGCGGGATGAACGGCCGGATCGTGAACCAGGCTGTTGCCGTGGACGATGTTCTCCGACAGCCGGGCCAAGAGTTGCCCCCGGCTGGCCGAGCGAATCCAGAGGGCGAGCTGCGTGATTTCGACCGCTTCGGGCGAGAGATCGACGCCATACAGATTCTCTTGCAGAATGAACGTCGGCACTTGCTGCATTAGCTGCTTCGCGTCCGGTTCGGCCAGCTTGTCCAGGTGGCCGATGACTTCGAAGTATCGCGCTTCGAGCATGTTGTAGGCTTGAAACAAAAACGCGCCGCTGCCGCAGGCCGGATCGACGACTTTCAAGTCGCGGAGAATCTTCAAGCATTGCCGCCAGTAGTCCGGCTCATCCGGCGCGATGGCCCGGTCTGCCTCCGCCTGCGAGATGCCGAACTGCACCGCGACGGCCGCAAACCGCTGGGCAATCAGTTCATCGACCGTGTATTGCACAATCCGGCTGGTGAGTTCCGGCGGCGTGTAATAAATGCCGAGCTGCTTCCGCTTCGCCGACTGCGGCATCTGCGCATACTGCTGAATCTTCTCGGCATTGCCGCCGAACAGGCCTGTTTCCTTGAGCTTTTCGAGTTCGGTGATCGACCGCTCGAAGAGATGCCCCAACACATCGAGATTCACTTCGTCGGCGAAATCGTATTCGGCGATTGATTCAAAAAATCGGGCCCAGGGTGCGTCGGGAAGCTCAATATCATCAACGGCATGTTTCGCAAATAGTCCGCCGTTGTAGGCCGGGATTTTGTAACCTTCGTTTCCTTCGTTGATAAACTCAAACAAGTACTTGAATTGCTGCCAGGCGGGATTTGTCACCGCATGAAATCCATCGACCCGTGCCGCTTTGGCAATCGACTTCTCCGGTAACAATTGCCGATCTTCGCAAAACGCGATGAAGATGATCCGGTCGAACAGCCGCTGGGCCATGTCGATGGCGTCAGCGACCGAATGCCCCTGTTTGAAATGGAGTTCCTGAATCAGGGCGACGCGGTTCGCGGAATAACTTTCGTAAAGAATGTCACTGACTTCGCGCTGCCGCTGCGTCGAAGCCTTGAGCAGGCTCACCGCGCGCGGATCGAAGTCGAGCGTTCTTTCGATCAGGCCGCGGCGCTGAAAGATCACATAGAACTGCTTGAAGACTTCAAAATCACGCAGCGACTGGAGCGTGAAATGTTCGTAGACCCGCCGCGTGGACGACCGCTCGTACAGCCGGAAGCTGATGATGTTGCTGACGAGGCCCCAGCGGCATTCGGGCGGGGTGTTGGTGAGATAATCCCAGCATTGCATGACCGCGGTGCGGCCGTTGCTGCGGTCGCGGTCGAGGTGGACCAGCGGCCCCTTCAGCTCGATGACCGCGAGGGGTTGCTTCTCGCCATCCGTGGGGCGGAAGAAGCCGAGGATGGCATCGGGCGTTTCGCCGGCTATTTGATGATGCTGTTCGCGGTGCCACAGTTCCTTCCCATCCGTCGGGCCGGCATAGCCCAGTGCGTCGCCAAAAACCTCGGCGAGAAAGTCTCCCTGCATCTGCGTTTCTTTGAGCCTGGCCAGGCGGCCGGATGTTTCCAGGTCCGCCCACTTAAGCAGGACGGCATGGGCGGCCTGCATGGCAGCTTCATCGAGGTGCTTGCTCTTGGCAGCCTCGCGGAGCAGGCGGGAGAGAATCAGCCGATCCGTTTTGGGCTGCCGCTGGGCGACGGGGTTGTCGAGTTGGAAGAAGGTTTTTTTGGCCATGATCCGACGAGATTCCTGGCTCGGTAAGTTCGGCCGCTGACTGCTGGTTGGCCACTGTTATACCCGATTGGCGCGGCGCGGCGGACGGTGGTGTATCGGAGCGCATCAGCCGCCACGCGTTAGCGTCCGGTTGCCTCGGAACCGCGAGCGAGCGCTCGGCGGCTGATCTTTGAGGACCGAACAATCGCGCTATAACCGCCGGCCACGAACTTGACAAATAATCACTACTTATTTATCATGTGCGGACGATAGTGCGACCACACCCGGGGGAATAATCTGCGCGCTGCTGGCGGATGCCGGAGGCTTTCGCCACCTGTTCTTTGACAATTGAACGTGCCTTCAGAACTGGAAGGTCCGCTGTGCGGACCACCCGCAATCGTTGTTATCAACTTGCTGGCGACGTTATCACGATGTTCTCAGCCCAGCTCGCTGCAGGTTTAGTAGTGTGGATCCTATCCCGTTGAAAATGGTTCGCACAGCGGAAGCTCCACTACGCTGACACCACCTGGAATAGTTATTATCAACTTGCTCGCGATGTTATCGCTATGTTATCAATACATGGACCGTAAGTGATTACCACGAATGGAGTTCCAGCCAGGGACTTGGCAGCGCAAAAAGCGGTGAAAAGTGTTATCGCGCCGGGGATTGCTTTTGAATCAATCGCCGTTTATGTATAGAATCAGAATCTTCTAGTGCTGTTATGAGAACCAGTGGACTCCCCGGAGTGTTCATGACTAAGGTTGTCAGGTTGAAATCGGTCTGCGGATATTTGCTCCGTTGCTTGCCGCTGTTCGTTGGTTTCCATAGCGCGCCAGCCGCGGAGCCATTTCGTGACCAGATTCAACCGTTTCTGAAAACGTATTGCTACAAGTGCCATCAGGAGCAGAAGCCCGCGGGTGATTTGAATCTCACGCGGTACACGTCGGCGGCTATGCTCGCGGAAGACTTCCGGCAGTGGGAACACGTCGCCACGTTTGTGCGCAGTGCCGAAATGCCGCCGGCGGATGCCAAGCAACCGACAGCAGCCGAAAGAAGTGCGTGGCTCAAGGCGTTGCAGGAATTGATGTCGAGTGAAGCTCACAAGTTGGCGGGAGATCCGGGCGTGGTGCTGCCGCGGCGGTTGAGCAATGCGGAATACAACTACTCAGTGCGCGACTTGACCGGCGTCGATCTGCGGCCGGCCGATTCCTTTCCGGTCGATCCCGCTTCGGGCGAAGGTTTCAGCAACTCCGGCGAAGCCCTGCTCATGTCGCCCGGGCTCTTCAAAAAGTATTACGCCGCCGCGCAGCACGTGGCCGACCATGTTGATTTCACGCCGACAGGTTGGAGCTTTGCGCCCTATCCGGTCAACACCTACGCCGATCAAAAGAAGCTGCACGAACAGGCGCTG
>JAYTUF010000469.1:0-6493 GCA_043744755.1 Anatilimnocola sp. | reverse complement strand
ACGCCCCGATGCGGTGGTGCTGATCGACTATCCGGGTTTCAATTGGCACGTGGCCCGCAAAGCCAAAGGTTTGGGCATTCCGGTCGTTTATTACGGGCTGCCTCAACTCTGGGCTTGGGCTTCGTGGCGAGTCGCAAAAGTTCGCAAGTATGTCGATCATCCGCTCTGCAAACTGCCCTTTGAAGAAGCCTGGTTCCAGTCGCAAGGTTGTAACGCTAAATACGTCGGCCATCCCTATTTTGACGAACTGCAGACCCGGCAACTCGATCAGCAGTTTCTGGCGCAGTTCAAAGACTCGTCGCAGCGACTCGTCACCATCCTGCCCGGCTCGCGGAACAGCGAAGTCAAATACAATATCGCCTCTCAAGTGCGAGCCGCGGAGATCATTCACCGGGAAGTGCCCGATGTTCGCTTTGCCGTCGCCAGCTATAATGAGAAACAGGCCGCGATGGCTGCGAAGATTATCGGCAAGACCGATCTGCCGCTGACCATCATTCCCAAGCAGACGCCCGAGTTAATTCACGCGGCCACCTGTTGCCTGGCTGTTTCCGGTTCCGTTTCGCTGGAACTGCTCTATCACGCCAAGCCGACGGTGATGCAGTATAAAATCCCCTGGCTGACCTACTACGCCCTCAAATCGGTGGCCCGGGTGCAATACATGACGCTTGTCAATTTGCTGACTGCCCCCGAACTACATCCGCTGACGATTCGCAAGTTTGACCGCGACGCACCCGAGCACGCCCACGTACTGTTCCCCGAATATCCCGACTGGCGCGATCGCAGCCCAGAGGTTGCCAGTCACGCCATCGACTGGCTGCGCGACGAAAGCGGCCGCCGCGAACTCATTCACAAGCTCGAACAACTACGCAGCACCCTGGCCATCGGCGGGGCGTCGTCCAATGCGGCGAACTACATTCTGCAGAACGTGGTGAGGTCACCGGTTCCACAGGTGCGCGCCGCGTGATCGCATTGTATGAGACCTTTAGGTCTCGTCACTCCCTCTCCTCGGTACTCCGGGGAAAGGGTTGGGGTGAGGGGTTTTGAAAGCTGCGAAAAACTCACCAATATTTGCCTAAGTCTGCAGGCACAACGCTCTATTTTTAGTCGATTCGTTCAACAACTCACCGACTAATTGAACAACGATTGAATGGGGCATATTCGACCTCTCGCAGAATATGCGGACCGATGTGCGGACTGAGCGATTCTGGCGTGACGATCTCCACCCGTCGCCCAAACAGGCTCTCTAGCCAGAACGCCAGCGCCATGAAATTGTCGAATGTCTTGAGCTGCGGGTCAAATTCGACCAGCAAATCGACGTCGCTTTCCGCGGTTCCCCGATTATGCACGAAGGAGCCAAACAGACCGCAGCGGCGCACGCCCAGTTCGCGCAATGGTTGCTCGTTTGCAGCCAATCTCTCGAATACATGCGCTTTGGTGAGCACTGGCCCCGTGAAGGCCGGCTGTGAGATGGTTGCCATATCGAAAGAATACCATGAAAACAGGATGGTTTCATTCACTAAGATTGCGTCAACCGATAAACCCACCGATAGGTCTGCGTCTGATCGGAGAGCGGGTCGCCATAATGGACGTGCAGTTCATTATTGCTAAGCTGCAGCACGGGCTGCGGTGAATCCTTGGCGGATTCGCCCGTTAACTGAAACGCTAAACCGCCTGCTGTGAAGCGCAGCAGTTCAACGCCATCCACTCGTTCTGGCAACTCTACTCGCGGCGCAATGCGATACCGCGAGCCTAAGTTCTCCGGCTTTGATTTAGCGCGGCAGGCGATGTCGAAGCGGATCGTGCGCTCGGCCGGATATTGCTCGATGCTGGCGGACCAGTGGCTGCCACCGGCCATGCCCATCAGCAGGGCAACGGGCAGCTTCTTCGGCCGGTTTTCGATGCTGACAAATTGCAGCGGTGGGCTGACGGGCCAGTCTGCAGTGGAATCACTTTCCAGACTCTCCAAGAGGAGCAGAGGGCTGATGACCCCGCACCCCTCGGGCAGGACCAGCAGCACGCGGTGTCGCCAGCGATCGTGCGCACGATCGAAGTCCACGCGCAGCAGCGTCCCTTCCGCGAGAGGCAACTCCAGGCGATTGGCAATGGGAGGCGCTGGCCGCGTCATGCCTGTCTCACTCGTGTGTTCTTACTCACGATTCGCGCCGATGATGAATTGTTCGACGGGCCATTCACCGAGGAGCACTTTCACTGTGAGCTTGCGCGGGATCGGCCGGCTGTTGTCGTCGAGGGCCAGGCGTTGCAACGTCAGTTCAGCAA
This sequence comes from Anatilimnocola sp., assembly GCA_043744755.1. Classification (GTDB taxonomy): domain Bacteria; phylum Planctomycetota; class Planctomycetia; order Pirellulales; family Pirellulaceae; genus Anatilimnocola. The sequence continues at coordinate 4,216 of JAYTUF010000469.1, read as the reverse complement.
TGTCGCCCGCTTTCAATTTCGAGATGATGGCCGTCAGCGTTTCAAAATCGGGGACTACTTCGCTGTTGAAGCTGAGCACGAGGTCGTCTTGGCGAATGCCGGCCTTTTCGGCGGGGCTGCCGGTGCTTACGCGGCTGATCGCACAATTAGTATCGACGGTGATACATCCCACGCCCAGGAATGCCCCGTGCCGGAAATCAACTTTGCCGGCGCCCAGTCCCGCTTGCAACTCGGCGGCCACTTCGGACGTTGCGCGGGTGCCATAGACGCGAACGCTGGTGAGGGCCTTCAGATCTTTGAGCGCGTGCAGCGCGTCGTTCGTGACCGGAATGTAGTAAATACCCACGTCTTCCAGTTGCGGACAGCCGGCGAGCAACTTGATGCCCGCATCGGTGATGTTGGCTCGATAAGCCTGCACCGAGCGGAGCCCTTTCATGGCGGCAATGTGCGTGAGCGCGACATCAGTGGCGCGATCGCCGACCAGGGCCACTTGCCGCACGTCCACCAGCCATTTCAGCCGGCGGAAGTCGTTGTCGGTCCCCCGCCAATCGTGGCCGATTTCGAGCGACTGAACGACTTCTTCCACGACCAGGCCATTGGAAAACTGCGAGCGGCGAATCTTCGCGCCGAGGGCTTCGAGCTCGCTGAGCGTGATCGCTTGCCGCTGGGCGTTGAGCTGCGCGAGCACTTCTTCGGCCCGGAATTTCAGCGGCGTCGTCTTGCCGCGGGTTACTTCTTCGAGCGCGACCCGGGCCGCGTCGAGCACGTCGATGTCGTTTGACAGCGCCAACTGATGCAGCACATGCAAGGCCCGCGAACCGGTTTCGGCCGATGGACGCTGCAGCGCGCGGCGGCAGACCTCAATCGCCGGCAGACCACCGCGGACCAGTTGCTGAGTTGCTTCTTCGCGGACCAGGAACACGTCGTGATCGAGCTCCTTGGCCCACTGCGCGAGTTGCTCCGGCGTTGCCGGCGCTTCAGTCGCGGCTGGCTTAGGCTGCGATTCCTGACCAAGCAGCGGCGCTTCGCCTGGGATTAAAAATAGCGCGGACAGAGTCAGCGCCAGCGATAAATGGGCGTTCAACATGCGGGCCTCCTGCTTGAGTATAGCCGATCCTGGCGGATTTCACTCCCCAAAATCTCTCTCCGTTTTACTTGCGCCCAGCGGTTGGCGAACGGGCGATTCCTGGTAATAATGACAAATTCCGCAACGGGCATATCATCGTCGTCTTTCGCTCCGCGAAAGAACGTCCTTTCGCGGAGCGAAAGGCGACAAAGGAGCCTCTCCCCTGAGTACATATCGCATTACGGTCGGCTGGTGGGTGGTCGCATCGCTGGTGGCCCTCCGCGTCGGCATCGGCCTGCACTTCTACCTGGAAGGGACCGCCAAACTGCAGGACCCCAAGCCCTTTTCTGGCGGGTTCTTCGCCAATGCCAAGGGGCCGCTCGCGCCCCTCTATCGCAACTTGGTGTGGGATCTCGACGGCAAGCAGCGGCTCGATCCGCAGGGTGGCGCTACCAAAGCCCATTGGGAGGCTTACGGAAAGCGGGTCGCTGCCCACTTTCGATTCGATGATAAGCAGACCAAGAACGCTGACGAAATCGTCAAAGCCCATCTCAAGCGGATGGGCTCCTACTTAGGCTCGAAGAAAGAAGATATCAACGAGTATTTTCTGCAGGTCAAGCGGCGCGACCTCAATCGCGACGATCCGGTTCGCCAGGGACTCGCGGCTATGCAGGCTCACGACGCTCGCATCGCCGCGGACCGCAATCAGAAGCTAGGGCCGATGCTCGGCGAAGTTGAACAGATCTGGAAAAACCTCGAAAACGATCTGAACTCCATCGCCACCGCAGAACAATGGAAGCGGCACGGTCGCCTGCCCATCGGCAAGGTTGGCCGGCAGGCGCTTGATTCGGAATTCATGGACGCGGTCGTCCCCTACTTTGATACCGCCATTGGCCTGCTCCTGATCATGGGCCTATTCACGCGCGTCGCGGGCATCGCGGGCGGGCTGTTTCTCGCTAGCGTTTGTGCCTCGCAATGGCCCGGCTACGGTGGTCAGCCCATCTACTATCAATTCGTCGAAATGCTCGCTCTGTTCGCGCTGGCCGCGATTGGGGCGGGGCAGTTTTGTGGCTTGGATTATGTCGTCACTGGCCTGCTCAAACTTTATCGACCAGCGAAACCGACGGCCGGCCAACCACCGGCCACGAAACAAGTAACCGCAGCGAATCAACCAGCCTCCGTCCTGGTGCCAGTTAAGGGAGCGAAAGCATGAATCTCACAGCCGAAGAACGGGCCGTTGGCCAAGAGAATTATTACGGGGCCATGGACGCGCTCGATCGTTCGCCCGCTGCCGAGCCGTTCAATCGCCGCGACTTTCTCAAGGGCGTGGTCGGCGCCGGGATTGTCTCTGGCGGGGGACTCGGGGCGACCTACTTTTGGAAACAAGAGAGCAAAATCGCGAGCCCCGTGCGGATTGCCATCATTGGCACCGGCGATGAAGGGGGCGTGCTGATCAACGCCTGCAATCCGGAATACGTCGATGTGATCGCGATCTGCGACATCCGGCCGTACAACGTCCATCGCGCTTTTCATGGCGACTGGGCCGGCGATACAGCCCTCGCTAATCGCCAGGGTTTGATGAGCCGCTATGGCTTTGCCGACGAAGCAGCAGCCAAGGAGCATATTAAAGTCACTGCCGACTATCGAGACGTGCTGAAGAATCCCGATGTCGAGGCGATTATCATCGCTTTGCCGCTGCACTTGCACGCGGTTGTCGCCATCGAAGCCATGCAGGCCGGCAAGCATGTGCTCACCGAAAAGCTGATGGCCCATAACGTGGCCCAGTGCAAGCTGATGGGTCGGGTCGCCGATAAGACGGGCAAGATTCTCGCGGTCGGTCATCAGCGGCATTACAGCGTGCTCTACGACAATGCTGTGAATCTACTCCGCTGGGGCGTGCTTGGCGAAATGCATCACATCCGCGCGCAGTGGCATCGCAACAACCTGCCGGGCAATGACACCTGGCAGCCGCCGTTGCCCTGGGCCGTCGATGCGGTCGGCAAGGACGGCAAGTCGGAGAAGATTAACTTCGTCGCCAAGAAACTGGATGAATTCAAGAAGGCTCTGAAGGACGAAAAGAACCCCGCCACCGCCAATTCCTTGGCCAAACGCGTGGCCCAGTGGACTGCCTGGCTGCTGGATGCCGACGTCGATGCGGCCAAGTATGGCTACAAAGATTTCGATCTGGGAAACGGCAACATGCGCACGGCCAAAGAAGAACTGATGCGCTGGCGGTTGTTCCAGCGGACGGGCGGCGGGTTGATGGCCGAACTTGGCAGCCATCAGCTCGATGCTTCGACTATCTTCTGCACCGCACTCCGCAAGGACGGAAAAAAGGCCCACCCCCTGAGTGTTCACGCGGTCGGCGGACGACACACCTTCCCACTTGATCGTGAGGCCGAAGATCACGTTTATTGCATGTATGAATTTCCCGGCCCCGGCTATGAACCCGGCTTTGATCCCGGTTATTACGATTCGGCCATGGGCTATCCAGCCAAGGGTAAAGGCATCCCCGCTTATGACCCGCAGAATCATCCGGAAAAGAAAGTCGTCGTCACCTACTCGTCTATCAACGGCAACGGCTGGGGCGGGTATGGCGAAACCGTGATGGGGACCAAGGGAACGCTGCTGCTTGAACGCGAGCAGGAAATACTGCTCTTCAAGGACGCCGATACCTCGACCAAGATTGGCGTGAAGGACGACAAGGGAGGCCCCACGCTGGATACCCAGGCCAGCGGTAAGGGTCCGTCGCTCGCGAAAGCGGCTGCATCGGCCGGTCCGGTCAGTCGCGGTTACACCGAAGAAATCGAGCACTGGGCCTGGTGCATCCGCAATCCCGCACCCGAGAATCAACCCCGCTGCAATGCCAAGATCGCGCTGGGCGATGCGGTGATCGCGCTGGCCACCAACGTCGCCATCGACAACGCCAACAAGGGCAAGGGGGGCTACCTGGCCTTCAGCGAAGACTGGTACGACGTTAACAATGACGCCACCCCCGACGGCAGCAGCGTGAAGGATGAAGCCAGCAAGCTGGGCGCGGAACTAGCGTAATGAATAGTTCTGAGTTCTGAGTTTTGAGTTTTGAGTTCGGAGACAAGACTCAGAATTCGTTGCTCGGACTTCCTGTCTCAAAACTCAGAACTCAAAACT
>JAYTUF010000468.1:0-6508 GCA_043744755.1 Anatilimnocola sp. | reverse complement strand
CAAGGGCAGCAGACTGGGATGCGCGACCAGAACGGCAGCGTTCATGACTATACTCATGACCTGCTGGGCCGCCAGCTTGCGGATGCCGTAACGACCGTCGGACCCGGCGTTGATGACGCTATCTTGCGGATCGGCCGGACTTACGAAGTCCGCGGCATGGTCGAAAAGATCACCAGCTATGATGCCGCGAGCGGTGGCAGCGTCGTGAACGAAGTGCAGAATATCTACAACCAATTCGCGCAGCTGGAAAAGCAATTTCAGTCGCATGCGGGAAGCGTGAATCTGAGCACTACGCCGAGAGTTACTTATGGCTATGCCGAGGGTACGGCAAATACGAGCCGCCCGATCGGCATCGGCTACCCATCCGGTCAGCAACTGAGTTTGCTCTATGACGACGAAGCAGCCGACAACCTCTCCCGCATTCGCACCCTGAACTTCGATGGCAACGACGTCTGCCGCTACACGTATCTAGGCCTCAGCACGTTCGTGACAACCGACTACCTGCAGCCCGAGGTGAAACTCGACTATGCCAGCGGCTCGACTCCCAATCCATACACCGGCTTCGATCAATTCGGCCGGATCATCGACTTATTGTGGCAGAGCTATGCTTCGAGTTCTTCCAGTTCTTCATCCAGCGAGGACCCGCCCGGCCTCGTCCATCTCCAATACACCTACGACCGCGCGAGCAACCGGACCTCGCGCGCGGACCTCATCGCCCAGTGGTACGACAAGGACTTCGACGAACTATATAAGTACGATGGACTGCACCGTCTCAAGCGATTCCACCGAGGACGCCTGATCGAGTCCGACACCGTCATCGAATCCCCTTCGCTCCAGCAAGGCTGGCAACTCGACGCCACAGGCAACTGGCGAAACTTCACCCAGAACGACCCGGCAGATCCGGCCAGCACCCTCGACCAACAGCGTCTCTCGAACCGCGTCAATGAAATCACCGCCATCGCGCGCACCGTCGGCGCCGAATGGGTGACACCGGAGTACGACCGCAACGGCAACATGACCATAATCCCGCAACCCAAAGATCCAACGCTCCCCTACCGCGGCACCTGGGACGCCTGGAACCGCCTCGTCAAACTCGAGGAACCCGACGGTTTAGGCGGCTGGCAGAACCTGCAAGAAAATACCTACGACGGCCAAACCTGGCGAATCATCCGCAAGGACTACGAAGATGGCTCGCTCAATGAAACTCGACACTTCTATTACACCAGCCAATGGCAAGACGCCGAAGAACGGCTCGACGGCGAAACAAATCCCAACATTCGATACGTCTGGGGCCTACGCTACATCGATGACCTCATTCTCCGTGACCAGGATACGGACGACGATGGCTCCCTCGACGAACGACTTTATGCATTGCAAGATGCGAATTGGAACGTCGTCGCAATCATTGAGCAGGTCGGCGACGTAGTACAGAGATATGCATTTGAGGCGTATGGCATGTGCAATAAACTAACTGCGACATATAATCCTGACGTCTTAGACCCTATTGCATGGGCAGTTCTGTATGGGGGATACTTCCGCGATCGTCATTACACGTCTAACTGTCGTCGCCGTTACCTTAACAATACTATAGGGTCTTATTTAGGCAGAGATCCGTTGTTCTCCGATTCACCTCAGGCAGCTTGGAGTGCACAACCAGCCGATATTTACTCTTATGCTGCATCCAATCCAGTAAATCGCGCTGATGCATTTGGGCTACTAAGTCAGTCTACTGTGAATATCAATGTTCCCGTTCTCGGCATGTTGTCCGTCGACGTAGCGCAAATGTGTGGTGCATATTTCTGGGCGACTGAATGGAAATTGGGTCCGAATGAACAAGACGGACTGATCATGCAGCAAGTTTCAGTTTACGACAGCACTCGTCCCTGCAGTGGCACTACCTTGTGTGAACCAGATAAGTTCCATGGAGCGAAGTGCGGCAATTCGAAGAAGCTTTCGGAATGCACGAACAAGGGGACGTATATTGAAATATGGTATGTCGAACGAGGCGTTGTTTCTCGGCTACCAAATGAGCCAGAAAGCGGCCTTGATGTTTTTGCGAAACGGGGCCCTGTTAACCCCTGTGACAAAAAATGCGCCACATCTGGAGTTATCTCGCAGATCGGCGAGGCCTTCTTTATTCCCCGCGACAAGTTGAAGCCTCATCTAGAAAAGGTGAAAAAGTTGTTTGTTGTGGGTCCCAATGGAATTGCAAATGCATGTGGCCTACCATCCGCGTGCGCGGATGGGGATGCGGCAGAGGTATTTACCACGCTCGCAGCGATAGCGACTCAATGGACGTTCAAGCGAGCATCCCGCGGCTGGAATTGCTGTGAATGCTGCGAAAAAGGGTCTTATGACTCTGTCACTCATGAATTTAGGAAGCCCGGTGTCCTGATTAAATAAACTTTTGTTCAGAGCGTATTTCATATATGATCGCTGCTAACGCTTTAGTATTACTGTTTGTCTGTGGCCAGTGCGAACTCGGCAGTGCTCGAATGCTGCAAATTGAATCCCAGAAGGAGTTTCGTGTAATCGGAACGCTCGGCGAGATTGAATTGGCAAAACATGGAAAAGCCGTGGTAATTTCTGGTAGGGGATTTGTCGAAGTTCATTCCCTGCCTTCTCGACAGTGGCAATGGCGTAAAGAAGGCGTTACAAAGACGAAGACTTCACAGTTTAGCATGGAAGTGTACTGCGTTCGCGAGCCAGCAACGTTAGTATCAGTTGGAATTGCAGAGGGTAATGAACTACGGAGTATTTCGCTGCCAACCCTTGACCCCGATAACCCTCAGTCGCGCAACCCAGACAACAGGGTACTTTCTCTAGACATAAAAGGGCGGCAAGGTGACGTATGCGCATTTGCCGGCACAGGAAATCTGGTTTTTAGAGTGAATGAAAAGTTTCGGTACATTTCACAAATTCCAATCAATGCCGCCAGGGTTTCATTTTCAAAAACTGGTGCATACTTCAGCAATAACTCGGTTTTCGGTAAAGGAATGGAGATCTGGCACGTGGAGTTGCCCGCTGAAATTGACGCCCTAACGTTAAGCAGTCGACTAGTAGAGGATTGCATTGGTTACGACACTACAAGTACGGGGCGACTTTTCTGCGTTAAGTCAACAGGGCCTAATCGTGACGAGTCGTCGGAAACGGCCATTGAGTCTTACGACTCAGGCGAACGGACGGCTACATTCCGCGGTCCAAATATTAAGATTCGCGACGTGCTTGGCACCAATCCAAAGAAGACGCCTGTGGCTGTGACGGGTTGTGGAAGATTTCTAGCTATCCCAATGGACGATAACATAGTTGCAATTGTCAATGTTGATTCTGGGTTAGCGAGAATGGTGCGAGTGCCGGTAAAAGAGATTGCGTCACTCGATTTGTGCATCCGAAGCGAACCAAGTGAACTGCGGTTGGCATGCTGTGCCTCCGATGGCAATTGTGCGGTAGTTGACTTTTCAGGATCTGGAATCGTGCGTACCCTAATCTGTTACCCGCGCTCTGTGCGATCTGGGTTACGATGGCGCAGATTCAGGTAGCGATAGGAGATTGGTGACGAGCATTTAAAAGGGGGCCACTGCAACGAGTCCTACCGTTGAGCATTGGAATGAGAGTTGTCAGCGCGCGGTAGCGCGGGAACTGGGCCATTCGCGGAAGACAGTGGACAAGACGGTCGCGGCGGCGGTGCCGCCTGGTTATCGGCGGAAGCAGCCGGTGCTGGAATCGGTCAAGCCGCTGATCGACGCCTGGGTGGTAAAGAGGAAAGGGGGCAGGCTTCAATCCATCCTATTTGGACCCACGCCCATCCGCGAGTATTTGCAAAGGCGACCCATGAGCCACAATGTTACGTCTTTGGTATCGTCGGCAATTGTCATTCCCGCCCGTCTGAATTCCAGTCGATTGCCCCAGAAGCTATTGCGTTACGATACGGGGAAGACGGTAATTCAGCACACGTACGAATCCGCTTCCCGTGCTAAACGGCCCGCTCGCATTTGAGTGGCTGCGGATTGCGAAGAGATTGCCAATGTGGTTCGCGATTTTGGTGGCAACGTGATGCTCACGAATCCCAACCATGCCAGCGGAAGCGATTGCATCGCTGAAACTTGCACAACAATGGCTGGAGATCGACGTCACGTCAATGTGAAAGGGGACGAGCCGGAGATTTCCGGGGCTGCAATTGACCAAGTGGTCGATCAACTCGACCGAAATCCGACAGCTGTCAAGGCAACATTGGCCACGCCAATTCGCACGAAGGAAAAGCTCTTTGACCCTGCATGTGTCAAGGTAGTCTTTAACGAGCAGCAACTGGCACTGTACTTCAGTCGGTCTATCATTCCCTATTCAAGAGCTTGGAATGATGACCGACTAACCAGCAATCCACCTCGGTTCTTTCAGCACATCGGACTCTACACATACCGAGGGGACTTTCTCCTGAGGTTTTCATCGCTTCGTCGTCCTGTGATCGAGCAACTTGAGAGCTTTGAACTCCGGGTCCTACATGCCGGACACGCCATTCTCGTCGGCATCATCGAAGAGCCCAGCATTGGCATCGATACTGCTGCTGACTACCAGGAGTTTGTGGAGCGATGGAAAGCGAGGCAACAATTGAGCCGGGCGTAAGCGCCCATCACCGCCATCAGGTTAGGTTCGTTCTGACCGCTTGCGTTCCAGGAGGCGGAGGCGGGCGCGGCGAGTGGCTTTGGCGTCGGCGCGGTAGCGGGCTTCTTCGATGCGGTGGGGGCGGAGGGCCTCGGGATGGCGCTCGGCCCAGCGGTCGGCGCGGAGCGAGGCCAGGTCGCGCTCGCCGGCCAGCAAGCGGTCGAGGACGTCTTTCACGTACAGCCAAACATCCAAATGGTAGCGATGCGCGGTGCTGACGATTGTGAGCAAGATCGAAGCTCGATAGCCGGCCTCCACGCTGCCGATGAATAGCCAGTTCTTACGACCCGTTGCCACCTGCTTCATCAGTTGCTCGGTCTCGTTGTTGTCGAACGGCACGCGACCGTCGCGCAGGAACACGTTGAGCGGCTCCCATTGATTGCGCAGATACCGCACCGCTTCCCCCAAGCGGCTCTTGGGCAGTGCCACGCGATCGGCCTCGTGGTCGAGCCACTGCCGCAACTCGGCCATGATCGGCGCGCTCTGTTCCTGACGCAGGGCCAGCACTTCGTCGGCGCTTTTACCGCGGGCCTGATCCTCCACGTCGTACAACTGCCGATACCAGGCCAGCAACTGCGAGCAGGGTTGCGGATGATAGTCCCGCGCTTCGAAAATGTAGCGTCGCGCGTGACCATGACAGGCCGCGCGTACGATTCGACTGTCGCTGGCGAGGGCAATCGCCTCGAATCCTGTGTAACAATCGCCTAACAAAGTGCCCGTGTAGTTCTTCAAGAACTCCGCCGGACCATCTCGATGGCGCGAGACCGTGAAGTCGAACACGTTGGCGCCCCGCGCCCAAACTGCGATAGGCCCACATCCGCGCCGAGACGTGCGCTTGTCCGCGGCCCGCGCGGCGCTGAGCACTTCGTGAATCCGTTGCGACTTGAAACTATCTCCCGCCGGCGGGATCTCCGGCGGCAAGAGGAGCATCACTCGCGTTTCGTCGGTGGGAATCACCGGCGCGGTGCGGACATGGTCGGCATAGTGCTGATAGAGCGGCTCCAGCACATAGGCGGCGCTGGCCTGAATATTCAGCAGCGTCGAGCGGTCGGGCAGCCAACCGCTGCCGGCGAACCAGTCCTGTTGCCGATAGACGGGCATGTGGTATGCGCATTTCGCGGTCACGATCTCGGCGGCAATGCTCGTGTCAAAACGATTCCCTTCGACCAGACTGTTCGGCCGCGGGGGCTGCTGCACGCCGCATTGCGCGTGCTTAGGACAAGCGACCACGTTCGCAAACTGAAAGTGGCGCTGTCCAACTAAGCTCGCTAACCACGCGAGAGATACTCGCGTCACCTTGAGAAGCAGTTCTCAACACTGCCTGAAATGGCGGCCCACGAGGTCAAGTACCCGATGGAAAACAGAATTACTACATAGTGCCAGCCGACCATGCTCAAGGAGCTGGCGACGGTCGTCCGCCAGGCGGTGGAAGGGGGTTCTCTTACGAGGCCTTTTTAGAACGGCTGACGCAAGGGGAGGTGAACGCTCGGCAGTCGAAGGCCATCGAGAGTCGGCTCCGCCAGGACGTCGATCTCCAGCGCCCGCTCAATCGCCGGAGTTAACGCAGCGAGCGGAATCGTTTCCAACAGACGCAGGGTCTTGATGAACTCCCGGCGGCCGTGCGCGCCGCTGTCCGCTTCCATGCGGCACCGCAAGAGATCGAAACAGTCAACGCCGTCGATCGACCGATGCGTCAGGTAATGGGCCTGAAGCAACTGATGAGCAATGGATGGCAACGGCACTTTCGGTGGTCCGTCAACTCTGTGAGACATAATGCGGCGAGGCGTCATTAAACTTGGTCGAAGGCGAGATCGGCGTCTGCACGAATCCTGCCTGCCGTTACATCATC
>JAYTUF010000467.1:0-6508 GCA_043744755.1 Anatilimnocola sp. | reverse complement strand
CCAGGGATGCACGAGACTGAGAACTCTCTCAAACATCGACCAGTCAGGATGAAAACCATTTTGGGAAGCGAAATCGCGATTCGACGGATTCGGGGACTGACATGACTGCTCCCGCCCGTAGAAACAGGTAGCCTTTCGATGCGGCAATGGACTGTTGCGCCGCCCCTGTTGCTCCGGGTACGTGCTTTTGCTGCTGTGCCTCTTGTCCAGACTGCACGCGCATCGCCTTTTCCTGCTCAGTCCGTTTCAATTTTGCCTCGTCCGAATCTGCCTGATCTCGCTCGACCTTCTGCTTATCGTGTTGCTGTACTTCATGTTCCACCTGTTCTCGCTGCGCCTGTTTCAATCTTTCCTGCTCTCGCCGTGTTTTTTCCAGTTCGGCCTTTGCTCGTTGCGCCTGCGCGACTCAGCAAATGCATCCTGATTCGCCGCCCGGAATGTGAACTGTCAGTTGTAGTCAGACTGCTGGTGCTCAATCATCTTTCGGATCTGTGTTCGGTTGAACCCATGACTGGCGTTCACCCACCAGAGCTTCCAGAGCAGCCCACTTCGACTTCAGCTTTTAGCGACTGGTCTGTTCTTCGCCCTCGGTGATCTCATCGAATTCCGCATCCAGTCTCGGCAGTGCCGCGATATTCAGCCCCAGCTTCGCGATGCGGCTTTCATAGTAAATCGGAACCGTCGCACCATCGGTGACCGCTCGCTGGATGTCATAGATCGAGATGTAATCCCCGAAAATTGCCCGCGTGTTCGCGTCGTTTTGTTCGATCGGTGTTCCCGTGAATCCGATGAACGAGGCATGCGGTAGTCGCCTTCATGCACCACTTTTGCGGACAAGGCGAGTTGCAATGCACTGTCATTTCACAAGTTGCACGCTATCGCCATGTCCCAGTGGTCTTGTTTCCAACCCGAGAATGGCCCCAGAAAGAGTTCAAACGACGTCTTGTTGCCCCGACTCTGCAAAAACGAGAAGTTCTTCAATCAACCGGCCGAAGGCCTTTTCTGCTTGAATTCCCGGACATTTTCATCCTTCGGGCCGAGTTCAAAACGCATTGTGTTTGGGCAAAGTTTTTCATGAGTTGCTGCAAGCCCTTTGCTCTGGAAGAGTTTTCCACGGTTCAACAGCACGTTCATCATCGTCAATTCAGCAATGCCGCGATAGAATCTCAAATTGTCAGCGAATCGGTATCGATGCAGCCGGGAAAACGCTCTCGGCATCTTTGGTGGTCGAAGTTTCCCATGACCGACATTACCCGCATTCTTTCAGCGATTGAACAAGGCGATCCCCAGGCGGCCGAGGAACTGTTGCCTTTGGTCTACGCAGAGCTGCGCCAATTGGCCGCCGCAAGACTCGCGAAGGAAAAGTCGGTCCAGACGCTCCAGGCAACGGCCTTGGTCCATGAGGCCTATCTGCGCTTGGTGGAAGGTGAGATACCGCAGCATTGGAGCGGCCGAAATCATTTCTATTCCGCTGCCGCAGAGGCCATGCGGCGAATTTTGGTTGATAGCGCTCGCCGGAAGGCCTCGCTCAAGCATGGCGGCGGGATGAGTCGCGGGGAATTCGACGAGGCAGCGTTGGCCGCCGCCACGCAGCCCGACGAGTTGATTGCCGTCAACGACGCGCTCGACGAACTGGCCGCACACGACAAGCTGGCGGCCGACTTGGTCAAGCTGCACTATTTTGGCGGATTCCCGTTGGAAGAGGCAACCGAACTGCTGGGGATGTCTCGCGCCACCGGTTATCGCCTGTGGACCTATGCCCGCGCCTGGCTACGCGTGTCGCTCCAGGACAAGGATGGACTGTCCGGCAGGAAATCATGAAATTTCTGAGACGAATCGGGCTGTGTCTACGCACGTTGACACAGGGTGGATGGCGTCGTGGAAGATCCAGGCTCTCGGACGGACAATTTTGCTCGTCCTGCGTTGTGACTACGTTTCAAAGGTCGTCCCGATGAATTTCGAATCCGGTAGTGCCCGAACGCTCTTCCAGGACGCGGTCGAGAAAATTCCTCCCGAGCAATGGCCGCAGTTTGTGGAATCGGCCTGCCACGGCGATGAGCCGCTGCGGCGGGAAGTCTTGCGACTGCTGCAAGCCCACGCTCAGGTCGATAGCTTTATGGCCCAGCCGGTGGGTGGCCTGCCGGCGGCCATGGCCGCCACCATCTATATGCCACAGATCAGCGACATGCCGCAGGTCAGCGAAAGGCCCGGCCAGACGATCGGCCCCTACAAGTTGCTGGAGCAGATTGGCGAGGGAGGGTTCGGCGTCGTGTTCATGGCCGAGCAGACGCAGCCTTTCCGCCGCAAAGTCGCGCTCAAGGTCCTCAAGCCGGGCGTCGACACCAGGCAAGTCATTGCCCGTTTCGAGGCTGAGCGGCAGGCACTGGCGCTCATGGATCATATCAATATCGCCCGAGTTATCGACGCCGGTGCCACCGACGCCGGCCGGCCGTACTTCGTCATGGAACTGGTCAACGGCATTCCCATTACCGACTACTGCGACCAGGCTCGCTTAACGACGCGCGAACGGCTGGAATTGTTCGTCGCCATCTGCCGCGCAGTACAGCACGCGCACCAGAAAGGGATCATCCACCGAGACCTCAAGCCATCCAACGTGCTGGTCACGCTGCACGACGGTACCCCGCTGGTGAAAGTGATCGACTTCGGCATCGCCAAGGCGACGGGGCAGCAGCTGACGGAAAAAACACTGTTCACGGGCTTTGGTCAATTGATCGGCACGCCAATGTACATGAGCCCCGAGCAGGCAGCCCTGAGTCATATTGACGTAGACACCCGCAGCGACGTCTATTCATTGGGCGTACTTCTGTTCTATCTGCTCTCAGGCACGACGCCGTTTGACAAAGAGACGCTGTCGAAGGCCAGCTTCGACGAATTGCGGCGGATCATCCGGGAAGACGAACCGCCTTGCCCGAGCGCACGGATCAGCACACTAGAGGCTCACGCACTATCGACGGTTTCAGGGAAGCGGGGCATCGACGAACTGCAGTTCAAGCGACTGCTCGTGGGAGAACTGGACTGGGTCGTGATGAAGGCCCTGGAAAAAGACCGAAATCGGCGTTACGAAACAGCCAGCGCTTTTGCGGCCGACATCGATCGCTACTTGAAGGACGAGCCGGTCGAGGCCTGTCCGCCGTCGATGATGTACCGCGTGAGAAAGATGGCTCGGCGGAATAAGGTTGCCCTCGCGGTGGCCGGACTGGTCCTGTTCTTCCTGGTCGTTTTGGGTAGCGGCATCGGCTGGGCGGTGCGCGACCAGGCCGCCCGGACCTCCGAGACAGTGCGGGCGGTGAGCCTCGCTCTGGACGAGGCCGACTACTTTGAGCAGCGTGGGACGTGGCCGGATGCGCTTGCGGCGGCACAGCGGGCGAAGACGTTGGTGGACAGCCAGAGCGGTGACGAAGGGCTGCGTGCGCGCGTCCGGCAACGGAAAGACGATTTGGCGATGGTGTTGCGGTTGGAGGAAATTCGGCTGGAGATGGCAGCCGTCAAAAACGACGAATTCGACTGGAGCCTTGGCGATCACCTCTACGCCGACGCATTTCGGAACTATGGCATCGACGTGGAAGTAGGGGAGTCGGCGGACGTCGCCCGGCAAATTCCCGCAGGACCGGTCCAGGTCGAGTTCGTGGCCGCGTTGGACCACTGGGCCTGGGTACGCCGCACAATCTCGCGGGACGACCCAGGCTGGAAGCGATTGTTGGCGGTGGCCAGCGCAGCGGACCCCGACCCGTGGCGCAATCATATCCGGAAGGCGTTGACGGACAGAGATTTTAAGGCACTCAAGGAACTTCAGGCATCGGCTCCGCTCGGCGACCACATGCACCCGTCCGAGATCATTCTTCTCAATACGATCATTATGAGTCGCGAAGTTTGGGACGTACTGCGCGAGGCCCAGCGGCGGCGTCCCAACGACTTCTGGCTCAACCACACCCTCGGCATGCATTTTGCGCAAGCAAACCCTCCCCAGTGGAGCGAATCCCTCGGCTTCTACCGAGCAGCACTGGCAGTGCGGCCTGAAAGCCCCGGTGTACTGCTGAACCTGGGCAATGTGCTCGCTGGTATAGGTCGTCTGGACGAGGCCATCGCGGCGAACGAGCAGGCGATCCGCATCAATCCGGACTACGCCTCGGCTCACAACAACCTCGGCAAAACACTCGCCGCCAAGGGTGCGTTGGACGACGCGATAACCGCGTTTCGTCAGGCCATCTCTCTCAAGCCGGACTACACGATGGCCCACTACAATCTGGGAACCACATTCTTCCTGAAAGGCGAGTTCGATGAAGCGGTCGCGGCGTTGCGCGAGGCTGTTCGTCTCAAGCCTCACGACGCTGCTGCGGTCCACAACAACCTTGGCAACGCACTCAAGAAGACGGGTGCACTGGACGAGGCGGAAGATGCTTTTCGTACAGCCATCCGCCTCCAGCCCGACCAAGCCCAGGCCTACAACGGGCTGGGTGGGCTTCTCTGCGATGACAGAGCGAACTACGACGGGGCGATCGCGGCTTTTCGTCGTGCGATCGAACTGCGGCCCGACGAAGCCGATTTCCACCACAACCTCGGCAGGGCATTAACCGAGAAGGGCGATCTGGACGAGGCAGTTACTGCTTATCGCCAGGCGATTCTCGACAATCCGGACGACCCTGGAATTCTTAGCAGCTTTGGCGATGCACTCATCAAAAAAGGCTCGCCAGATGAGGCAATCGCCGTTCTTCGGAAGGCAATTCAACTTCAGCCCGATCTCGCCGACGCCCACAACAACCTCGGAAACGCGCTCGCAGGGCAGGGCGAGCTGGACGACGCTATCATCGCTTATCAAAGTGCCCAGCGGCTGCAGCCCGATGACTTCAAGGCGTACATCAACCTTTCCATTGCCTTCATGCACAAGCGAGCGTGGGACGAGGCCATCACTGCCGCCACCGAGGCCATTCGTTGCAAGCCGGACCTTGCGGAGGCGCATTGCAATCTCGGTCATGCCCTTCGGGAAAATGGGCGGCTGCGCGAAGCTCTGGAGGCGCTCCGTCGTGGTCACGAGCTTGGCTCCAGGAATCCTCGCTGGTCCTACCCATCCGCTCTCTGGGTGGAGGAGTGCCAGCGCCTGATCGAGCTCGGATCCCGACCCTTCCCGCAGAATTCCGGAAACTTATGAGACAAACGCCGGACCTTTCTCGCACTTCCTTATGAGCGACAATCTGCTTGCGTGTCACAAGGCCGGAATGGCCGCCGTGTCCTGCACGTCCTGGCCAATTATGACCACCTAATGATTCCAAAACCGGAGAACATCTCATGGCATTCCTGACTTCCTGGCTGTTTGCGCGGCCGACCAGTCGTTCCAACAAGCGACGCCGATTCGGATCCTCTGCGATCCGACAACGCCCGAGCAGGTGGAGCCACTTTGATGCCGCAGCAGAAGTGCTGGAAATACGCTCGCTGCTGACGGCCGGCTGGGTCACTGCGATCAGCGGCCCATCAAACGAAAATATTGCCGATCTGGCCGGCGATGCCGCCGGCAACACATACGTCACAGGAAAGTTCGGCAGCCAGCAGAGCATGTTTGGCAGCATCGCGCTGACAGGCGACGGTCTCGGAGACATCTTCGTCGCAAAACAGAACGCCAATGGCCAGTACCTTTGGGCCACAAAGGCAGGCAACCCGTCCAGCGGCAATGACCAGGGGCTCGGCGTCGCCACGGACGCGGCCGGCAATGTCTTTATCACCGGCTACTTCGAAGGGACGGCCCAGTTCGGCACGCAGACGCTGACGAGCGCGGGCGGCTATGATGTTTTCATTGCCAAACTGGACGGCAACAACGGCCAGTTCCTCTGGGCGCAGCAACGCGGAGGCAGTGGGTACGACCAGGGCAAAGCCATCACTATCGATTCCAACGGCAACGTGCTTGTATCCGGGGGGTCCAACGCCGTGTCCGGTAGTGACGCGCCCGTAGTGTTTGTCAGCAAGTTCACCACTGACGGTACCGAGCTGTGGAGTAGTACCGCCACCGGCGCCATGACGGGCACTCTGTTCAGCATTGCGGTCGATGGCGCTGGCGATGTCTACGCCGCCGGCCGGTTCAACGGCACTGCGGAATTTTCCACTGGCACGCTCGTCAGCACGGCCTCCCTGGCCCCGGTGGTCTACTCCAACAGTTCCAACGCGCTCATCACCAAGCTCGACCGCGACGGCCACTGGCTGTGGGCGCGGCAGGTGGCCGGGGACACCAGCGGCTTGGTGAGAGGGGCGACCATTGGGCCAGACGGGCAACTCTACGTGTCGGGCCAGTTCGAAGGCACGATCAACTTCGATTCCAACTCACTCACAAGTTTTGGCAGCACGGACGGGTTCGTGGCGCGTGTCAGCGCCGCCACGGGCAGCGTGGACTGGGCTCGGCGAGTCGGCGGCCGGGAGCTGGACCTCGTACCGGATATCAAGGTAGATCCCCAAGGAAACATCATTGCAGTCGGCACCTTTCGCGACACGGCGGATTTTGGCC
>JAYTUF010000466.1:0-6508 GCA_043744755.1 Anatilimnocola sp. | reverse complement strand
CAGCCCGATCCCAAAGACGCCAGCCCGAACTTTGCCTGGTTCTGTTACGACGGCCTTCCCGAGTGGAAAGGTTCGCGCGAGCCGGGCAAGTCGCCGCTGCGAACCTTCACTGCGGATTTTCTGAACACCATCAAACCCTATCACCTGATCGCCAAAGCAGAGGACATTGCGGCGAGCCAGTGGGATGGCGGCGCTCACAAGAAGCGATTCCCCGGCACGTTTGTTTACGACGGCATCGTCTATGACCACATTGCTTTTACGAATCGCGGGCAAGGAAGCGCGTATATCTCCGGCAAGAACAAATGGGCGCTGAAATTCAATCCGGGACAGGAAGTGCCACTGCAAGATAATTGGGGCCGACCCTATCAGGTGAAGTGGAGCGGGGTCGATTTGAACCCGGGCACGCATACTCCCTATATCCCCGTGCTCCGTGGCATTGCCGGTCTGGACGAAGCCCTGACCTTTCGCGCCTATCAACTGGCGGGCGTGCCCAGTTCAGCGACGCACTGGGTTCATTTCCGTGTGATCGACGGCGCTGTGGAGGCACAGGCCAAAGATCAATACGAGGGTGATCTCTGGGGTCTGTATCTCGCCATTGGTGATCTCGATCAGGAAGTCCTCGCGGAACAAAAGCTGAGCGACGGCATGATTGTCAGCATTCAGAGCGGCATTAAGCACGTGCCCTCCGACGCCTCCGCGGGGCAGAAAGAGTGGGATCAGTTTCTCGGAGGCATCCGCTCGAATCCGCCCGAGCTGTGGTGGCGGAAGAACCTCCATTTGCAGAACTACTTCAGCTTTCACGCCCTCAACCGGCTGCTGGGCAACGTCGATATCCGCCCCGACGGCAATCATGGTTACTATCGCGCGCCCGATGGCAAATGGAGCCCGTTGCCGTGGGACAACGACATGTGCTTCGTGCCGCGGCACCATCAACCGGGCTACATTGACGCCGTTCACTGCCTGAATCATCCGGCCATCAAATTGGAGTATCAGAATCGGGCGCGTGAGATTCTGGATTTGTTTGCCACGGATGCGTCACCCACTGGCGGGCAGGTGGGGCAACTTGTGGCTGACTTGGCGAGAGCTTTATCTCCTCCGAAATTCGAGACCAATTGGGCTCAGCTCGACGAGGCGATGTGGAACGCGCACCCGCGGTTCAATCAAAAGGAAAGCTTCTTCGTCAATCCTGCTTATGGCGATCACTTCGGCGGCCGCTGGGAACGGAAGCTGGCCACCAATGACATTCAAGGCTTTGAAAAATACCTTGTGGAGTTCTGCACCGATTCGCGGCCAACGAAAAACTATGCTCCGAACGACGGCAATCCGCGGGGCTATGGCTGGGGCTATGTCGCCCACGAAGCGCAGGATAAAGAGATTCCGCAACGTCCCGTCGTTCAGCGGATCCTCGGTACGCGCCCCACGCAACGGGAATATTCAGTTGAAAAAGTCGCCTGGCCTGAAGGAAAAAAACCTCGCGTGGAATGGCGTGTTGGCCGCATCGCCACGGCGGGTGTCGCGGGTTGGAAACCGGGCGATCGCTATCGCTACGAATTGGAAGAGCATTGGCGCACTCCCACGGCCGAGATGACAACCGACGAGAAAAAGATTCTAACGGCTGTCCTTTTTAAGGAACCGGGCGCCTATCGCGTCCGCGCTCGCTTTTGGGATCAAACCGGGCGGGCCAGCCAGTGGAGCGCCGCGATTACCGAAATCGTGAAATAGCATTCGTAGGCAAGGCAAGGACAGCATTGCTTCTTGGCGAGCGGTGTGGCAAAGTCTTTCAATATGCACACGAGTGAAAGGCGGACGATGCAGCGCATTTTGATTCACCTGTTGATCGGGTTGGCGATCATGTCTGCGCAAGCAGCCGCGGATGATTCTGCTGCCTTAGAACTTTTCGAGAAAAGCATCCGGCCGGTGCTGGTCGAGACGTGCCTGAAGTGCCACGGCGCGGACAAGCAGGAAGGCAAGTTGCGACTGGACACACGCGAAGCAGCGCTCAAGGGTGGCGAGACTGGGGCGGCACTCGTGCCGAGCGAACCGGAGAAGAGCCTGCTGATTGCGGCGATTCGGCAGACGGGCGACTTGCAGATGCCGCCGAAAGGCAAGCTCAGCGAGGACCAAATTGCCGCCTTCGAGCGGTGGGTGAAACTGGGCGCGCCGTGGCCGAAGGCGCAACTCGTTGCGAATAAATCGAGCGATGCCGCGAAGACACATTGGGCGTTTCAGCCGCTGCGCGATCCGGCCATCCCGCCTGCACCGCAGGCCCAGGCGGCCTTCGCCAATCCTATCGATGCGTTCGTTCGCACGCGATTAATCGCGGCCGGTTTGATGCCTTCGCCACCAGCGGATCGGCGCACGTTGATTCGCCGGGCGACTTTCGATCTGCTGGGCCTGCCGCCAACTGCTGAGGAAGTCGAAGCGTTTGTGCGTGATGAAAATCCCAAGGCTTATGAGCAACTGGTCGATCGCTTGCTGGCCTCGCCTCATTACGGCGAACAATGGGGCCGCCATTGGCTCGATGTGGCGCGTTATTCGGATACGAAGGGCTATGTCTATGCCCGCGAGAATCGCGTTTGGATTCATGCCTGGGCCTATCGCGATTGGGTGGTGAAATCGCTCAATGACGATCTGCCTTATAACCAATTTCTGCTGCTGCAAATTGCCGCCGACCAGGCCGCGCCCGAGGATCGCGCGCAATTGGCCGCGATGGGCTTTCTCACACTCGGCCGCCGGTTCTTGGGAGTAACGCACGACATTATCGACGACCGAATTGATGTTGTGACTCGCGGCACGATGGGGTTGACGGTCGCCTGTGCTCGCTGCCACGATCACAAGTACGATCCGATTCCGACGCAAGATTATTATTCTCTCTACGGCGTGTTTCAGAACTGCATCGAGCGGCAACTGCCGATTGCGGAACCGGTGAAACGCGACGAGGCCTATCAAGCGTTTGAGCAAGAGTTGAAGAAGCGCGAAGAGAAGCTCGCGAGCTTACTCTTGCAACGGCGGAATGAAGCGGCCGCTCGGGTGCGAGACCGGATCGGTGATTACTTAATGGCGCAGTGGGAACTGCACAAGTATCCCGAAGAGGGTTTTGACCAGGTGCTGGAAAAGACCGATGTCATCCCCGCCTTCGTGCGTCGCTGGCAGAGCTTTTTGCGACAGGCTGAGAAGGAGCGGAATCCGATCCTCGTTCCTTGGTTCCAATTCGCGACGATCACAGGTTCGGAAGCAGAATTCAAAGCAGAGGCCGAGAAGGTAACGAAGTCACTCGCCGAGTTCTCTGCAGGAGACGTGCATCCACTCGTGTTAAAAACCTTCGCCACGCCGGTGCATTCGCGGCTCGATGTGGCCACGCGGTATGGGCAGTTGTTTGCGGATATTGAACGCCAATGGCAAGCGGCGCTCAAAGCCGCCGCCGATGCGAAACAACCGCCGCCGACGCAATTGGCTGATCCTGAAGCTGAGAAGCTGCGTCAGGTGCTGTATGGCCCGAACGCTCCTTGTGAAGTGCCCGATACGGCCGTCGTGGACAACGAAATGTATTTCGATCTCGGCACTTGCACGGAACTTTGGAAAGTTCAAGGCGAGTTCGATGCGTGGTTGATTCAGTCGCCACTTGCGCCGGCCTACTCGGTCATCCTCGAGGATCGAAAGACCATGCAAGCCGCGTTTGTCCACAAGCGCGGCAAGGCTTCGAATAAAGGACCGGAAGCGCCGCGGCAGTTCTTGTCGCTGCTGGCCGGTGAAGCTCGTAAACCGTTCGAGAGCGGCAGCGGGCGACTCGAACTGGCACGGGCGATTATCGATCCCAAGAATCCGCTCACGCCGCGGGTGATTGTCAACCGCGTCTGGCTGCATCACTTCGGCGCGGGTCTCGTTCGTTCGCCCAGCGATTTTGGCACTCGGGCAGAGTTGCCCAGCCATCCGGAATTGCTCGATTGGCTCACGAGGCGGTTCTTGGACGAAGGTTGGAGCCTGAAGAAACTGCATCGCCGGATCATGCTCAGCGCGGTTTATCAACAAAGCTCGCTGGGCACTGGTGATCGCGCTCAAGTTGCGAAAGCGTCTCAGACTGATCCAGAGAATCGCTTGCTGTGGCGTGCGAACCAGCGGCGACTGACGTTTGAAGAACTGCGTGACCAGTTGTTCGTGGCGACGGGCGAGCTCAAACGCGACTTAGGAGGCAAATCGTCGAACTTGTTCGCGGGCGATTTCTCACGCCGCACGCTGTATGGTCAGGTCGATCGGCAGTTCCTGCCCAGCACGCTCCGCATCTTTGATTTCGCTAATCCCGATCTGCACATTCCCCAGCGCAGCGACACGACGGTGCCGCAACAGGCGCTGTTCTTTTTGAACGACGACTTGCTGCTCCGCCGCGCCAAAGCGCTTGCAGCGCGCATTCCTGGAAATATATCCCCGGAAGACCGCGTGCAGCAGATGTTCCGCCAGGTCTATCAGCGCAGCGCCACGCCGCAGCAGGTGGCTGCGGCCTTAGCGCTCGTCCATGGGAAAGAGGCCGAGACCGATTCACCCGTTTCGGCCACAGCCGGCGACTGGCAATATGGGTTTGCGGGTTACGACGAAACGGCGCAGCGGAGCAAGGACTTTACCAAGCTGCCACACTTCACCGGCACCGCGTGGCAAGGTGGCGCCGCCTGGCCGGACGGCAAGCTCGGCTGGGTCCAACTCACGGCCGAAGGTGGTCATGCGGGCAACGATGTGCAGCACGCCGCCGTCCGGCGCTGGACCGCGCCCCGCGATATGACGATCCGTATCGATTCCACGCTCAAGCACGAGACGACCGCGGGCGATGGTGTCCGCGGCCGACTGATCAGCAGTCGCCAAGGCCTTGTCCACGAAGCGAAGGTCCATAACAGCAGCGCGGAGTTCAAAGCCGAAGCTTTGGAAGTGAAGGCCGGTGATACGCTCGATTTCGCCGTCGATATTGGCGGCACTCTGAATAACGATCAATTCGTCTGGGAAGTGCGAATCACGGTCGACAAGCCGATGCCGACAACCTGGCAATCGCGCAGCGATTTTCAAGGTCCGCGTCCGCCGCAACTGGATCCTTGGGAGCAACTGGCTCAGGTCTTGTTTTCGACGAACGAGTTTTTGTTTATTGATTGAGATCCACCATGAATCCGTTTTACGGTCCCCTCTCCCGACGCGAACTGCTGCAACGCAGCGGCCTGGGTTTCGGTGCGCTCGGTCTGGCGGGACTGCTCAGCGACAGCGGCGAACAAGTGCAGGCGGCTGACGTCGCGGGGCCTCTCGCGCCGCGGGTAGCGCACTTCGCGGGCAAAGCCAAGCGGGTGATTCACTTCTTTCTGAATGGCGGGCCGTCGCACGTCGATACGTTCGATCCCAAGCCGGCGCTCGCGAAGTATGCCGGGCAGGCGTTGCCGGAAACGCTCCGCACGGAACGGAAGACCGGCGCGGCTTATCCTTCCCCCTTCAAGTTTCAGAAGTATGGTCAGAGTGGTTTGGAGATCAGCGAGATCTTTTCGCAGACGGCTCAGCATGCCGACGACATAGCGGTGATTCGGTCAATGTACGCGCAGGTTCCCAATCACGAGCCGTCGCTGATGCTCATGAACTGCGGCGATTCGGTGCAGCCGCGGCCCAGCGTCGGCGCGTGGGTGCTGTATGGTCTGGGCACGGAGAATCAGAACCTGCCCGGCTTTCTCGCGATGTGTCCCGGCGGCTTTCCGATCAAGGATGCCGAGAACTGGCAGTCGGCGTTTCTGCCCGGCGCGTTTCAAGGGACGTTCATCGACAGCAAGCATCAGCAACTGGCCAAGCTGATCGAGAACATCAGCCATCCGCACGCCACGACCGCGACACAGCGGAAGCAACTCGATCTGCTCGCCCAGCTCAATGCCGAACATCGCGCGCAGCGGCTCGACGCGCGACTCGATGCCCGCATTCAAACCTTCGAACTCGCCTTCCGCATGCAGACTGAAGCGGCCGAGGCTTTTGATCTGGCGAAAGAAACCGCGGAAACGCGCACCGCCTATGGCGATGGCGTGCATGGCCGACAGACGCTCATCGCGCGGCGACTGCTCGAGCGGGGCGTCCGCTATGTGCAACTCTGGCATGGTGCGGGACAGCCCTGGGACAATCACGATAACATCGAAGGGAACCATCGCCGGCTGGCGGGTGAGATCGATCGCCCGATTGCCGCGCTGATCACCGATCTGAAGCGGCTCGGCATGTTTGATGAAACGCTCGTCATCTGGGGCGGAGAGTTCGGCCGCACGCCCACCGTAGAACTCGGCGGCGATGGCAAGGTCAAACATGGCCGCGACCACAACCACTACGGCTTCAGCGTCTGGCTGGCCGGCGGCGGCATCAAAGGCGGTCAGGCGTATGGGGCGACCGATGAGTTCGGCTTCAAAGCCGTCGAGAATCCGACGAGCGCCCACGATCTGCACGCGACGATCCTGCACCTGCTCGGCTTCGATCACGAAAAGCTGACCTACCGCTACGCCGGCAGAGATTT